>CANMPY010000042.1 GCA_947499775.1 Bacteroidota bacterium
ATACCGTGCTGATTTTCTATCATCATTTTCAAGATCATCTAAATCGCTTGGCGCAAGTGAAAAAAAAGCATTTTCGGCTGCCGATGTAACAGTAGAAATAGCCAACATTATGATTATTACGACAAACAAGAGGCAGATAAGCCCAATATTCGAAATCCAGTCTGGATTTATAAACAATAAATTTAAGGTGATATTCGAATCAGGATCCAATGAATAATTTATTTTTTTTGTTATTAAGACAATTCTCCTTCATTAAATTCGTCGTCGTTAAACGATTCGCCAAGTTCTTCTTGAGACTCATTGTGTTTTGCTTCAGGAAGATTAGTATCCGTTTCATTTTTACTTTTTTCTTTATTAATGATAGTAAAACTTAACCCTCTAATTTTTTTCTGACTGCGACTCACCCCCTCTTTATCAATCCAACTATCTGTTCTTATTTTACCCTCTAGGTATATAGTATGTCCTTTTTTTAAATATTTCTCAGCAATTTTAGCCAAGCCATCCCATAATTCAATATTATGCCATTCAGTTTGGCGAATATGGTTATTTTTTTTATCTGTATAAACCTCGTTTATAGCTAATGGGAAGTTCGCCACTACTCTATTATTATCCAAATAACGCACATCCGGATCTTTTCCTAGGTTTCCCAATAAAATAACTTTGTTTACAGACATAATGAACTCAAAAAAGCGCTTATTTCCTTATTTTCCATGTACTTTGTTATAATTCTTGGAAGGGAATATTGCTCCCTTAGCCTTTTTATTTCAACTTCAAAGATATTATTTTTTTTAAATGTAGCTCCAACAAAATTTAATGACGTAGGGTTTAATGCGAATAATGGGCTAGTATTTAAAGGTTCATTTAAAATTTGAATCTTCGAATGGGTTTCAAGTTTAATCATATAAAATGTTGCTTTTAGTATTTGATGGCTTAAAATATGCTTAAACGTAGTGATATTTAAGACCTCAAAATTGCCAAACACTTTTCCAACTTCTATAAAGAGTGCATTATGTTCCAATTCTTCATTGGATTCTATCAAAGGAAACGTATGCATGTTCTTCCAAATATCGTTATCCGTTCGCTTTGTTAAAAACACTTTACCCGTGTTCATTAATGGAACAATAAAATTGAAATACCTTACCCTTTGGGTTTTCTTAATAAGCTTTGGTGGAAAATTTTGTATCAAATTATCTCTATAAGCCATACAATGAACAGAAATTGGACAAATCGTACACTTAGGATTTTTTGGTTTACAAATTAATGAACCTAATTCCATCATGGCTTGATTATGGTCAGCTGGCTTAGACTTATTTAAAAGCTCAATGGCCAATTTCTTTATAATGGTTTTACCTTCATTTTGCAGAGCACCAATTTGAAATAATCTTGAAATTACTCTATTTACATTGCCATCTACTACAGCTACTGACTCATTATATGAGATAGAAGCTATAGCAGCTGCGGTATACTCCCCAATACCTTTTAATTCTAATAACCCTTTATAAGAATCAGGGAAAACACCTTTTAAATGCGTGTGTACAAACTGAGCTGTATGCAATAAATTTCGAGCCCTTGAATAATAACCAAGACCTTGCCATAAACGCAATACTTCTTCCTCGCTTGCCCGAGCCAAGTGATGAACAGTAGGGAAACATTCGATAAATTTTAAATAGTATGGGGTACCCTGAATGACTTGTGTTTGTTGAAGAATAATTTCAGAAAGCCATATTTTGTATGGATCTTTAGACATGCGCCATGGCATATCACGTTTGTAATTTTGGAACCATTCAACCAATTCGTAACTTACAATTTCATTATTTTTCATTTAAATAGAATACAATTAGCTAATAAACAGCTTTGGACACTACAAAAAAATTTGAAAAATAATTAAAAAGTATACTTTCTTTACTTGTTTATATCTATTTTTTGTAGTTGGTTTGCAGTACCTAACAAATAAATTAACGATATGACCAAAGCAGACGTAATCAATGAGATAGCAGAAAAAACCGGAATAGAAAAAATTGCGGTTCAAGAAACTGTTGAAAGTTTTTTTAAAGTAGTAAAAAATGCTATGAATGATGGCGAAAATGTCTATTTCAGAGGATTTGGAAGTTTTATTTTAAAGAAACGTGCTACTAAAATAGCGCGTAATATTTCTAAAAATACTCAACTTACTATTCCTGAACATTTTATACCAAAATTTAAGCCAGCTAAAATTTTCATTGAGAAAATTAAAAAAAGCGAAAAGGTTAAAAATAAAGCCGCCTAAGTTTCATTAGGCATTCTCAATTTGTTCAAAGATAAAAAACAAAAATCACAATTATTCCTAATCGGGATAGTTGTGATTTTACTTGTTGCTATGACTTGGTTTGGAATCAATACCAAATCAGCCATTTACACCAAGCCTATAGTTGCCATGAGCGAATCGCAAAGCGAGGTTAATATCAATTCGTTTTTGCACAAAGCAGCTGGTACAAATAAAGATTTAAATTTATTAATTGAAGCTATTGAGAAAGATACATCTAACTTAAATAGCATCACGGCATTAAAAAACGCAGGACAGCAGTCTAAAATAGATATATTTACTGCCTATGCGCTTTATTTGGAAGGCATTATCAAAAAGGATATAAATTTAGTACAACAAAGTGCAAATTTATTTTTTGAGACGGGTACTCACGATCCAGATACTTTAGTAGACAAAACTACATATCAAGTATATGCCATTAGGGCATGTGATTTTATATTAAAAACAAACCCAAAAAATATTGAATCCATAGTACGCAAAGCCACGGCTATAGTCTATTTTGGCGGCGATATAATGAGTGGAGTAGGCCTTTTAAAACAGGCAGAACTCCTTGATTCAAACTATACCGATGCACAGCATCACCTTATGCTTTTAGACCTCCAAAGTGGTCAATATAAAAAAGCTGAAAAACGATTAAAAAAATTAGTACATTTGCAGCCCGAAAATCAGCAATATTCTGATTTATTATTAAAACTAGAAACTCAACAAATTAAGTAAAAAAATATCTATGCCAAGCGGAAAGAAAAGAAAACGTCACAAGATTGCAACACACAAACGCAAGAAACGTCTAAGAAAAAACAGACATAAAAAGAAGTAATTTAAATCATAGTGGCTAACGAACTTTATATAGAAGTAACGCCGCAGGATGAAAAAATTGCCTTTTTACAAGACAAGCGACTTACAGAGTTTTACCAAGAAAAAAAAGGCAAAAACGTAGTAGTTGGTGATATTTTTGTAGGCACCGTAAGGAAAATACTTCCTGGTAATAACGCTGCTTTTGTTAACATAGGCTTGGATAAGGATGCTTTTATTCATTATTCCGACCTAGGGCCAAATATCAAGTCTTTTTCAAAGTTTTCTCGAACAGGGTTTCAAGGAGGATTAACTGGTAATGGTTTGGAAAAGTTTCAATTTGAACCTGAAACACTAAAAACCGGTAATATTTCAGAAGTCTTAAAGAGAAACCAACAAATTCTTGTTCAAGTATTAAAGGAACCTATTTCATCCAAGGGGCCAAGGGTTACAGCCGAAATTACGATTGCTGGATCCTATTGTATTTTAATTCCGTTTTATGACCATGTCAATATATCTAAAAAGATTATTGAACGTACGGAACGCAACCGATTAAAGGCGCTTGTACATACCTTAAAGCCAGACAATTTTGGAATTGTAGTTCGAACAGCTGCACAAAATGTTGGCGAAGATATTCTTAAAAAGGATTTGGAGGAATTGATAATGCGCTGGACTAGTATGGTTAAGCTATTAAAAACATCCAATTCAGGAGATAAGGTATTGGGTGAGCCATCCTTTTCTGTTTCTGTTGTACGCGATTATCTAAGCATGGATTTATCGGCTATCTACACCAATGATTCTGAGAATTATAAAAGTTTAGAAAAATACTTTCAAAATTCACAATCTCCGGCTTTAAGTGCATTAAAAATTCATAAAGGAAATGTTTCTTTATTCGAACATTTTGGCATTAATAAACAACTTAAAACGAGCTTTGGAAAAACTGTATCCTTTTCTGGTGGAGCCTATTTGGTTATTGAACATACCGAAGCCTTACACGTTATTGATGTAAACAGCGGATCGAATCACAACCGAGAAAACAGCCAGGAAGAAAATGCGCTTCAAATTAACACTGAAGCAGCCCGTGAAATAGCCCGTCAAGTAAAATTGAGGGATATGGGCGGAATTATTGTGATTGATTTTATAGATATCAAAGATAACAATCATAAGAAAAAGATTCTAACCGAGCTTACCCTTGCTATGAAATCGGATCGTGCAAGTCACACAATTTTGCCAATGAGCAAATTTTGTTTAATTCAGCTTACCCGCGAACGCGTTAGGCCCGAAACAAATATTGTAACCGAAGAAAAATGCCCTATGTGTAAGGGTACAGGCTTTGTTACTTCATCTCAAAATATTGAAGACGATATAGAAGCAAGTATCAAATATTTAGCACAAAGTCTTAATTTAAAGAAGGTTAAATTATTTACGCATCCCTTTATTTCTGCTTATTTCAAAAAAGGTATCTTATCAAAACGATTTAAGTGGAAAATAAATCATAATATTAACGTATCATTAACTGCTGATCCGTCGTTACATTATGGTGAATTTCATATATTTGACGATCACGATGAAGAAATAAAACTTTAAAACGATTGATAACATGAATACAATAACCAAAATTGCTTATTTATTTTTAGCTATTATTTCTTTGATAGCCTGTGTACCTCAGCGAAAATTTGCCGATCTAGAAAATAAACACACGACATTAAGCGCTGATAAAATCATATTGGATTCACTATTCAAAATAGTTACCACAAAATATGAATCCTGCAAAAAAATTCATAATGAATTAGAAACCGATCACGAAAAACTATCAGCCGATTTTAAAGAAACGGAATCTTTATATAACCGATCGCGTAAAGCTTACGAGCAATTAAATGAAACCTACGAAAAAAGACTTTTTAGCGAATCGTCAACCAACGATGAATTAAAAAGAAGTTTAAGAGAGTTGGAAACAAAATTGGTTAAAAAAGAATTAGAACTAAATCAAAAAGAAGCCAATTTAATACTTAAAGAGAACGAAACGAAGAAATTGAATGCCAATGTTGCGCTTATGGAAAAAAGCCTAAAAGAACGCGAAGCAAAAGTAAAGGAGCTTGAAGCATTAATTCGACAAAAGGACGAAAGCGTTAACAAACTAAAAGAAACACTTACAAATGCCTTGCTTGGCTATAAAGAAAGTGGCTTAAGTGTTACTTCAAAAGATGGAAAAGTTTATGTGTCGGTTGATGAAAAATTATTATTTCAATCTGGAAAAGTAGATGTAGATCCTAATGGCAGAAAAGCGCTACTAAAACTTTGCGAAACCTTAAAAAACAATAGTGATTTTGATATTGTAATTGAGGGACACACCGATAATATACCCATTAAAACTGCTCGATTTGAGGACAACTGGGACCTAAGTGTATTGCGAGCAACAGCAATTACCCGCCTTATGACTCAAGACGGCAAAATTGATCCTAAAAAAATAATACCATCGGGAAGAGGCGAAAATTTTCCAGCTGATAATTCCGATACCAAAGAAGCAAGAACCAAGAACAGACGTATTGAGATAATAATTAGTCCTAGCCTAAAAGCTATTATGACTATATTAAACAAATAGTTGGTTTGAAAATAAAACTAATTGCTATAGGCAAAACCCAAGGTGATTGGTTGATTAACGGAATTGGAGACTATAAAAATAGGCTTAAGCATTACACTAATTATGAGTGTATTGAAATTCCAGATATAAAAAACAGAGCTAATCTCACTGTCGATAAATTAAAAGAGATGGAACAAGTAGAGATTGAAAAATATTTAGACAAGGATTCTTTTATAATTGCATTAGATGAAAATGGTAAAGAATACACTTCAGAAAACTTTTCAAACTATATTGAAAAGAAAATGACCTTTGAAACAAAATCAATCATTTTTATAATTGGTGGCGCTTTTGGCATATCTAAAGCTATTTTAGAACGTTGTAATGACAAAATTGCACTTTCTAAAATGACATTTTCACATCAAATGGTACGATTAGTGTTTACAGAGCAGTTATACAGGGCCTTTACAATATTAAAAAATGAAAAATATCATCACAAATAGGTAAAAACTAGGTGTGAATAAGTTATGAATAAATAATTGGCAACAATTTTGCATAAGGACCGTTATACCTTTAGGTTTGAAACAATTAATTATTACGTTAAATTAACAGAAGAATAAATTATAAATTATGGCAAAAGTTATTGATGAAAAAGGAAAAGTAGGGAGGCCTTCAACAAAGCCGGTTGAAAAAAGAAAAGCATATTACGTGAATGTAGTTGTAAAAAACCCACATCTTGGGACAGTAAGTAATGTTTTAGTGAGCAGAGATTCAAAAAATGAGGCTTTGTTTTTGCTTCGAAGAAGTTCTCAAGGAAGCGACTATCTCGGTTATTGGGATGGAAAATCATATGTAAAGGAAAACCTGAATTAATTTCATAAAGCACCTAAGGGTGCTTTTTTTTATACCTTGAACCGACAATTATATACCCCTTTATTTTTTAAGATCACATTCGGATCCTTGTTGTTTTTCGGGAGCATGAATATGCTACTTCCCGAATTGCCTGCTTATTTAGATGCTATGGGTGGCCAAGACTACAAAGGGGCCATTATTGGGTTATTCACTATAAGCGCCTGCATCTCACGACCATTTAGCGGACGATTAGCCGACACCATTGGCAGAGTTCCGGTAATACTATTCGGAACCTTGGTAGCCGTGGTTACTAATTCTCTTTATATTGTAGTACCTGGTATCTTAGGATTTTTAATATTACGTTTAATTCACGGCCTAACCATTGGATTTAATTCAACTGGAGCTACCGCTTATATAAGCGATATTGTTCCTGATGAAAAACGCGGAGAGGCCATGGGTTTTTTTGGGTTAATGAACAACATTGGAGCAGGTTTAGCTCCTCTTCTTGGAAGCTTTATGACAAAAACATTTGGAATCAACGCCATGTTTATCACGGCATCTGTCATAGCATCCGTTTCGGCTTTGGTTTTTTGGAACATAAACGAAACACTTAAAAACAAACAACCGTTTAAGCTAAGTTTACTTAATTTAGAAAAGCAAGATTTAGCCGAAAAACGCGTTTGGCTCCCTGCAATTATTATGTTTTTAATGGTATTTTCATTTGGCACAATATTGACTGTAGGTTTTGATTTAGCCGAAAAATTGAATGCCCCTAATAAAGGATTAATATTAATGATAATGACACTTTCTTCAATAGGTATTCGTGTCATTGCTGGAAAATTTTCGGATCGCTATGGGCGCAAATCAGTTATGCTAATAGGTTTAACTATATTATGTATTGGATTAGTTTTAATGGCAAATGCTACAAACTTAAATAGCCTCTATATAGCTACATGTATTGTAGGAATAGCAAATGGGATGAATAATCCTACAGTATTTGCATGGGTTACCGATTGGGGAAATCCTAAAAACAGAGGTCGAGCCATCTCAACTCTTTTTATTGCCCTAGAAATTGGGGTAGGTATTGGTTCATTTATTTCGGCTGCGGTTTACCGCAACAAAATTTCAAATATTCCAACTACATTTTACCTTTCTGCAGCACTAGTAGTGATAGCTATTATTGTTTTAAGCATTACGTGGAAATATAAACCAAAGTTAATCGTCGATTAACATAGCCAAATCGATGTTTAAGCTGTGTTAAAACTCAAATGAAATCCTATACCCCGAATGGCTTCTAATGTTTATTACTAAGCTGTTGTCAATCATCAAATATTGCCCTTTTATACCAGTAAGTGTTCCCTCAATTTCGGGCATGGTATCTAATTTTAAGCTTTTTACTTTTTCAGGATAACTCAAAATCGGGTACTTTATTAACGTATCTATTGAATCAGTTTTAATCCAAGTCTTGAGTTCATCGGGTAATAAATTGCTATAATAATCCCTCTGTTTTATTAAATCAACCCAGGTTGCTTCCTGTTTTAACATAACTTGCCAATTGGTTTTGTCAGCTAAATAATCCTTAAGTGCTATTTCTATCAAACCTGCGGCTTGCCTATAAGGCGTTTCTGCAATAATAATGGCTTGGCTAGCGCCTTGATCTATCCAACGTGTAGGCACTTGCGTATTTCGTGTTACGCCTATTTTTAATCCGCTGGTATTGCTTATATAAGCATAATGTGGTTGCATGTGGTGGGCCATTTCCCATTCATAGTCACGTATGGCAATGCCTTCGTGAATTCGACTAAGTTCAGGCCTGATAATGCTTGGTGTTGCCATCGGCGAGTTCATAAATGCATCGTAACTCATTCCGTCGCCAAAGGTTTTATTTATCTTTTTACCAGATACTACGCAATGTATCGCTTTTTCAAACGTAATTCGAATGGTTTGACCTAACAATTGGTTTAAATCAATAAAATGATTAGGCTCTAAAATATCATACAATGGTAAGTCATAGTGGACTACTTCTCCCAATTCAGTATTCATTTTTCGGATATTTCCAGTAAATTTCATCTATAAAAACTATTAAAGTTATTGAATTTTATAATGTCACATTATTTACTCCAAAAATCAAACAACGCCTCTTGCTCTTTTGTTGGTTTCTCAATTTTCACCAACTTATAATTCACATGAATATCTTTCAGAAGTATTGCCTTAAATGTCATTAATTTACCTGCTCTACTTGCCACTATTTCTAAAGAATCCCCCTGCTTTTGCCTATTTGTAAATTCATCAATATCTCCATTAACCCTATAACCGTTTACTGCAATAATTTCATCATTAACACTCAATCCTGCTAAAGATGCTGGGCTATTAATCTCTATATATTTTACCAGTGTTTTTCCATTTTCTAATTTCACATTCGCTCCTAATGGAAGTTTTGTGGATGGTTGATTAATAAGTTCAAGCCCAACATAGGAAAATAGGTTGTTATAATTTAATGGATTTGTAGTATAAACCATCTCATATAACCAATCGGAAATTGAGGAGCCAATTACACTTTCAATAGCTGCGGTAAATTCAGTTTCAGTAAATCCGCGTTTTTTTGTTTTGTAAAACTCAGTATAAAGATGCTTCAAAACATCGTCCATTTTTTTAGTACCACCACTGCGTTTTATTATCTCAAGGTCGAGCAATATCGAAATAATCATCCCCTTTTGATAGTAGCTAATGCAGCTATTATCACTGTTCTCATCGGGGTTATAAAATTTTATCCAAGCATCAAAGCTACTTTCTGCCAAAGATTGGATCTTATTACCTGGTAAATTTTCAAATTTGGTGATGGCCGTGGCTATAATTCCTAAATATTCGTCGTTAGAATAGAAATTGCATCGCTTCAAAAATAAGTCATCATAATAGGACGTTATACCCTCTGCTACCCAAAGCATTTTAGTATAGTTTTCTTTTGAATAATCAAAAGGTCCTAACTCTATAGGGCGTATTCGTTTCACATTCCATAAATGAAAATATTCGTGGGCTATTAAACTTAAAAAACTTTTATATTTAACTTCATTACTATAGGCCCAACGTTGTATTACAGAGGTTTGACTATTTAAATGCTCCAATCCTCCCCCACCCAATTCTACATTTTGAATAAATACAACATATTCGGGAGAAGGATGCTCTC
>CANMPY010000043.1 GCA_947499775.1 Bacteroidota bacterium
CAAACCTGGTGAATATAATCGGGTGAAAATGTTTGGCGATAAAAATAATACCCCATAATGGCTCCTATTACTATGGCAATACCTATCCAGATTCTTTTGTCTCTTAATCCTACTTTTAATTGGTTATTGGCTAATAGCCATATTGCCAATCCTGGAATAGCCATAAAAATAATAATGCTTTTAGTAAACCATCCTAACAGCAATGCGACAAATAAGCCTATAAGATAAATTGATTGAAACGATTTAAAATATAGATAAGTCAATCCTACAAATAGGGTAAAGAAAAATACGAGCACTACATCATGATCGCCAAATCGAGCCACATGATCTCCAATATACCCTTGACTAGAAACTAATATAAGGGAAGCAATGCATCCTGAAATGACTTGACCAGTTATTTTTCGAGATACCCACATTAAAAAAATTACAGTACATAATGAAAAAAAGACGGAGGGCAATCGTACCGAAAGCTCACTTAATCCAAAAAAATGGATGGCGAGAGCTTGGCACCAAACCAAAAATGGGGGTTTTAGTTCCCACATATCTGGGCTATTATCAAAATGACGCACAAACCATTGATGGTTTTTTAGCATTTCAATGGCATTGACCACATTTCGGCTTTCGTCCCATGATTGAATGCAATATTGACTAATATTAAACCCTAATGGAACATAGCATAATACTAAGGTTATGCAAATAGTACCGATAATAATCCAGGTTTTTCTAGATTTACCAAATTCAATACGTGCATTAGATTTAGTCCTTATGTTCATGCCTAAGTTTGTTAGGATATGCCACCATTATGAAGGCAGGAGAAATATAACACGATAAAAATTTAATATGGGAAATAACAACGTTCAAAATTTTTAATATTTCCCCTTTAAACCCATTATTTCGCCATTCGTCGTACGGCGAAAAAAACCATTCTATCTTGTATTTACCTGAATCAAAAAAGGATTCATAGCTTTTGAAATTTATTAAATTTTCTGTCCAATTACCAGTAGTAGGATCACACGTGTTGGTAGGATGAAGTACCATTTGTGGCATAATTCCCGTGATGGTATACAATTTAACGTCTTCGTAAATATCATTAAAAATTCTTCCTCGCGTATTTTTCGCCAACTGCTCATGTTCTGATTTAGTTAATTCTGGAAAATTGGCAACAATAAAATTTAAGCGAAGTTTATAAAATGATTCTACTGAATCGCCAGGTTTAAATTGGTTAAGGTTCCCAGAATACTCATCTAGGGTATGCAATTTCTTAAAATAGGATTTCTTAAAAATATTATACCTATTGGCAGATGTATTGTGAACCATTATTGCACCAAAAAAATTAAGCGTGCTTTGCTCGAAAAACAGAGCAATATCATAAATATGTTCAATGACATCGCGACTCACAATTAAATCAATTTTACCAGTAAACTGTTCGGATAATTCATTAATACTGCCGCAAACAATGAATTCTGGTTTTAGTTTTAATGCATTTGAAATACATTCAAAATCTTTACAGCTTTGAGCATACGTATCGGAATAAATCACCTGACAAAATCCAAGCCATTTGGCTAAGAGGCTAATAATTCCGGTACCACCCCCTATTTCGGCCACAGTTATTTGATTAATGGGTTTATCCGATTTCGAAACGCCCAATTCAAGAATCTGCCAAGCTAAATTTACCGAATAGGTTAAACATTGAAGGTGTTTTTTTAAATAAATGACGGAGTATGTAGACACGTTTAAACTGTCAACATCTAAGGATTGCATGTGTTCGATAAATAGTTTTCGATCTTTAAGGTTTAATCGTTGCATTCCATCAAAACTAAAATACCTGAATTATGTTTAATTTCTACTATTCCTGTTTCAGCGCTTTCATTGCTTGTGCCAGAGCGGTCAGCTATCTTCAAACATTCCTTGCTTAAATTATAAAGCAATCCCTTTGTTTCAATATCGGTTACCTCGCCCAAAGCAAAGAGGGAGATAATTTGCCCTTTGGCATAATATTTAATAAAGACCTTTGGTAGAACACAAATTTTGGAATAATCATCAAAAAGTATTGCATTAATTTTAGGGCTATATTTTCCAATTGTACAAATATTATTAAAGGTATGATCCATTCGGTAGCCGGTAGCCCATAAAATATTTACCGATTTTTGGCCTTTTTCAATCAAAAAATCAAGCGCTTTTTCAAGGTCAGTCTTATTTTGATCGGGGGCATGTATAATTTCGATATTAGGCTGTTCAGCTAATTGGTCCAAAGTGTAATTAATTCTATCAAAATCGCCTAATACTACATCGTATTTAATACCTAAACTATTCACTTTTTCAATGGCTCCATCCAAAACGATGACATAGGGACTCCATTCCAAAAATTGTTCTAACAGATTGGTACTGCATGCTTGTCCATTTGCAATTATCAAGGCAGGCTCTTGGTGTTCTTTTACAAAATGATGGGACGACATGAAGTTAGGCATGCAAAAATACTTTTTTAATTGGAGTATGTGCTTTCACTTTTGGCCATGTACTATTCCAAATCGTTTATAAAATGACCCTTATAATTTTAAGCTTAGCGTAATTATTCGCAGTTTAGGTTGCAAACATCCCAATTTTTAATGATTTTTACCGATTCAAAATTTTTATGAGCAAACCAAAAGCTTCAAAAATTGCCATTCTCGTTCTTTTTTGCACCCTTCTAATGGGATGTAAAAGAGATTTAGAAACCACTTGGGATGCCGAATATTCAATCCCAATTGCTAGCGCAAATTTAGATCTAGGCGATTTAGTAGGCGATAGCCTTTTAGTTAAAAATGGAGACAATAGCCTCGATTTGGTCTATAATTATAAAGTTGATGTTGATAGCGTGGATCAATATTTGGTTGTTCCTGATACGCTTCAAGAAAAATCGGTTACGCTTTCGAAAATAGTCTTAGATAACAGAATGTTATCAGACACCATTACCTTAGGAGAAATATATCCTCTATCAAAATTACTTGATGGGCAAACGCAAACACTTCCGGCATTTGATCAAGATGGTTCGGCCAACAAACAGGAAATTGATGTAACCAAGCAATTTTTTAAGCAAGCCAAATTCAAAGAAGGGTTTATTGATATGACCCTTAGCAATGATCTTCCGGTTGAAGCCGAAAAAATTGTCTTTATACTCCTAAACAAAGCCGACAACCAAATCATTGTTTACGATTCATTTATGAATGTACTGCCAAATACTTCTGTTAAAACCACAAAATCGTTGGCTGGCAAAAAAATAGATGGCATATTAGTAGGTATTGTTAAGCGCATAAAAACTAAGGCGAGCGACAATCCTGTGCTTATCGACTCTAAAAAAGGGATTCGACTTGATTTAGCCATTCGCGATTTAGAACTCGAATATGCTACTGCCATATTTCCGGCACAAAATTTAGTTGAAGAAAAGCAAGAAGTGCGTTACAACTTAAAAGGCTCTGAGCTTACTTTTCTTGTGGTTAAAACAGGTTATTTAGTTATGGAGGTATTTAGCAATGTTAAAGAACAATTAATACTAGATTATTCCATTCCAAATTCATCGCGAAATAATAATTTTGCCGATAATGTTAGACAAACCGTTATTGTACCACCAGCTCCAGATGGGTCATACTCTAAGGTTGTTAAAAAATTTCCGCTCGACCACTATGAAATTTATATGTTGGGGCAATTTCCTAAATCACCTCCCTTTAAACCCAATACCATTTACAGCGAATTTACCACCCGAATGGAATATACAGGCATTGAACGCACCTTATCTTTAAGAGATAGCGTTTATGTTCGTTTTGGTTTAGTGGAAATAAAACCTGAACTGGCCATTGGCGACTTTGGTAAAAGGGAATTTAAATTTGACGAAAGCAAACCATTTAAGGCCTTCGAAAACATAAAGGGAGATATAAGTTTAGAAGATGTTAAGATGGATTTGTGGTTTCAAAATACATTTGGGATTGAAGCCGATATGCAAGTTGAAAATATTACAGGGGTTAATTCACGAACTAACAAGTCTGTAAAGCTAATAGCCACAGCCCTCGACAACACCTTTACTTTAGGAAGGGCTATGAACGATCCGTTTATTCCATTTATTCATAGCATGAAATTTGATAATTCAAATTCCAATCTAAAACAGTTTTTAGAAAATATGCCAAACCAATTAGATACAAAATTTAATATGGTTGTTAGACCGAGGGGTTCTAATGATTACCAAGATTTTGTATTCGATTTTAGCAAACTTACAGCCAATCTAAACCTTGAAATGCCGGTACAATTTGGCACCAATGGACTTGAACTTAGCCAGTTGCAGGACTTTGATTTTATGAGCTTGAAAAATGCTAATCGAATTAAAAGTGGCGTTTTAAAATTGGATATAACAAACGGCTATCCATTTGAAGCATTCTGTGATATTGAGTTTTTGGACGAACAAAATTTAGTGATCACAACATTATTTGACGCAGGCAAAACACAAACTATTTTACCTGGTATATTAGATGGAAATGGGCTAGTAACAACTGCTACTCCTTCTCAGCTTTATATTGATATTCCAGCATCAAAAATGCAATCTATAAAACATTCTAAAAAAATCAGAATCAAAACAAACTTTGCCACACCAGGTGGCAACCGTTACAAAATTTACAGTACGTATAAATTTGGAGTAAAACTTAAAGGTAATTTTGTATATGAACAAAGCTTTTAAGCTACTGATTGCATCGTGTTTATCCATTTCGGCCCTTGCTCAAAATTCAGATTCAACTAAATGGAACCGTTTTCCCAATTTATTCGACAACCCTTTTAAAACCCAATATGATTCGATCAAAATAATTGATCAAAATACTTCGGTTTTTATCAATACAAATCGCATTTCAAATGCGTTTATCTATCCGTTTTTAAAAGGAGGACCACTTAACAAAAGTGTAATTGATGATAATCTATCGAATGATAAAAACAAACGCTTTAATCTGGAAGCCAATTTCGATTTGCGTTTTATTAATCTTGGATCTAAAAGGGCTTGGTATATTGCTACAGGCTACCATCAACGCGTTAACTTAAACGTAAGTAGTGATGCAATGAAACTTATTTTTAGAGGAAATACACAAGGCAATATATTTGAATTTAATGACTGTAACTATACTCAAATTAGTTTTAATAAATTAGGGGTTGGTCGCTATTTTAACAACGAAAAAACAGCCAAACCATTCAATCTTCGACTTGGTATTTATGGTATTCAAGGCCTCAATTATCAAAACATTACTACCAAAAATAATAATTACCTAAATGGGAACGTAGACTCATTTAATATTAGATTAAACTATACAGCTGCCTTTGCCAAACAAGGGTTTGGGTTAGGAGGCGAAATAAGCTTTAATCAGACTTTAAGTCCTAATCAAATATGGGGCTTTCAATTAAACAACTTCGGCTATCTCGGTATCAACCAAAGTGCTGAAACTTATGGGGCCGATGGATCCTTTAAATTTAATGGTATAGTCATCTCTGATCTTGGCAATATTCGTAATCCTGATTATTTCAAACACACCTTAGATTCACTCACTAATCCAGTAACCAATAAAAAAGTAAATCAATCCAAATCCATTTGGATAGCACCGGTTTCATTTTTGTATTACACCTTACACCATGGTCCTATTTATTATCAATTTGGTGTACATCATTCAGGCACAAAAACATTGCCAGTAGCCGAATTGCGCAGCTATATATTTCTTAAATCAAAGGTATTGGTAGGCTTAACAGTTGGTGGCATAGGTCAACCCTATCTCAACACCGATATCCGCTGGGCTATTAACCGTCATTTGTTTTTACATGGCGGATTTTACCACTTGGAAGCCCTCACTTTGCCAGATAAATTTGGCGGCTTAGGTGGAAATTTTGCCTTACAAGCTGTATTTTAGAATTAAATTTTGGAATGCCGCAAAGGGCAAATAATCCTAAGATTTACCTATCTACAAAAAGCATGCATTTAAATTTTATTGTTGGCTATTTTTTCGTTTCTCAATTACCCTGCGTTGTCTTTTTCTAAAAAAATACATAAACGTTGAGGCTACGAAAACAAGTCCAAAAATATGTAAATGTTCGCTCTTCAAGCCATCTGCTCGATAACCTACAACCATTTCGATAAGTGAAACCGCTGATATTACAAGCCACATTATTTCAATAAATCTTCTCATTATGTTTTATTATTTTAAAGATACTCTGCCTTTTAAATTTTTGATTCGGTAACGTGTAAAATTTTGATTCGACTCGAACCCATTGCCATATAAAATTTCATCGGGTGTTTTTATTTTTATAAACTGATCGGTATAAATTTTTTCGGCCCGTTGATCCCACATTAATTTTTCAGTTTCTAATTCCTCCCCTCTGTTATTTTTTACACTCACTCTATGCCTCACTTCTATTAGTTTTCTGTTTTCGTAGCTTATAGCATAATCTGCAGTAAGCGAACTTTCTACTAACCCATTTCGATTATAAAAATACCCTTTAACCCCTTTTCTCATTTCCATGTATGGCTCTACTTTTTGAGGGTAGCGTTCCATAAGTGGTGCCGTAATTTTAGCTTTTAAAAACCCTGAATCTGTATAATTAATATCCACTTCTATAGCACGTTCAATGCCCAGATTGGCATTTAATTTACTGATTTTCTTTAGTTTTTCAGGATCTTTTTGGCAGGAAGACAGAAAGAGTATAATGAAAACTAAGGCTAAGGTTGAGGCTAGGCTTGGAAATTTTTTAAGGTATATAAATTGAAAAGGCGTCAATTAAAGAGTCGTTTCTTAAACCATTTATCTGCAAAATTTAATCCTAGCGTTATTTTAATAAAATCTTCCTGAATCAAATTATTTTCCAAAGTACCTCTTCTAATAAATTCGCCGGTTAAAAATATGCGAGAGGTCATTTTAAAATTACCCTCTAGCGATTTTTGAATTCTGGTAAAAGGCAATCCTAAGCCAATGCTCAACCCATTTTCTGAAATTTTGCTATTAAAGGCCGAAATATACCCGTCGCTATGATGAAATCCTACGCTATATCGAATACTTTTAAGATAACGTGAGGCTTTATTAGCCCGTATCGAATTATCAAAATGTGGAGTTGGGCAAGCAAAAAATCCAAAGGAATAGGCTTGGTTATCCAGTAATCCCTCGTTTCCGTTATAAATACTACTGTATTGGCTCCATAATGATTTACTATAACCAACAGTAGCTTGCCATTTTTCATGATTCCCAATAGAATATGATAAAGAAAATGCCTTTGGCAATTCAACTTTGGCCGACTTTTCTTTGGTATTTATTAAGGTATCTTTAGGTATCTCATTGTCAACATAAACTTCGGTAAATGTATATACAAATCTATCTTGAGTTCCATTTAATTTGGTGCTGCTCGAAAACACAAACCCTAAAACATGGCTCAATCCCGAATCGGACGAGGTATGCAATTGTAGGCCTAAGTCTAAATGATTCCCTTTTAATGATACCGAACTTTGATCGCCATAACTCGTCATGTATCTATTGCCAGGATAACGTCGTTTTGAACTTTCATTAATCTGACCAAAAATATGAGAATAGTTTGCCCCCAGGCTGATGTGTTTAAAAAAATCGGTTCCCCATCCAATATTAACTTTTGATAATCCGCCAATTCCTTCAAACTCGTTGCGAATAACCACTGTTCCCGAATCTTTTTTATTTATTACATTGTATCCCACATCCGAAAATGGCAATAACCCAAAAGCTAACCCGCTTTTAATCTTTTTTAATGGAACTGCTAAGGCAATGTAATTAAAGCCTGCATTCGAAAAATTCTGATTTACACTTGATGTTTTAAGCTTGCCTAAATTCATATAAGCTGCCGTGTTAAACACACTGTATTGCAAAGCTGAAATGGATGCTGGATTTGTAAATGAATAATTACTCTCGTGTCGGTATGAAAAACCATTGCGTCCATTGGCTGCATTATCAGCAAACCCATCGTAATTTAACAATCCCACTCCGAATATAGAATAGGGTGAACGTGTGTTTTGCTGGCTAAAACTATTGGGAATGCTCAGTATCCCTATTAGTAAAAGGGCAATATATTTAAGTGTTGTTCGCATTATATTTTAAAATTTCGAATAAGCCCTTTAAAACCAAATCGGGCTCCGCAAATATCGTTCCTTTAAGCCTATTGGCAAAGTAAGAATGGTTGCCACCTGTTATTATTATTTGAAAGGTATTTTCTTCTTTGGCATACGCATCAATAAACCCTTGCATTTCGAATACACTACCTAGCATTACACCACTCTGAATGGCTTGTTCGGTGTCGGATCCTGTTAAATTTATGGTTTCATTTTTCGAAATTAGAGGTAGTTTTTGGGTAAATTGATGAAGCGCTTTAAATTTCATTTCCAATCCTGGTGAAATACTGCCTCCACTATACTCTCCATTCTTAGTTACAAAATCATATGTTATTGCCGTGCCGGCATCAATAACTAAACTATTTGTATTAGGAAAAAGCTGCCAAGCTCCCATTACAGCCGCAATTCTATCTTTACCTAAAGTTTGTGGTGTGTTATATTTAATTATTAATGGCAATTTTGTATGCTCAGCTAAAATTAATGGATTAATAAAGTAGTCATTAAACAATTCTAAGTTGGCATTGGTTACCGAAGAAATAATGACTGGGGTTTGCTGTTGGAATTTTTTACAATACGTCGTTAGTTCGTAAAGCGCATCAAACCGCAATACCTCTCGAAGATTATCCGATTCAAATACACCTAATTTAATAGCGCTATTTCCAATATCAATGCTCAGCGAAGTCAAATTTTATTTCCTTTTGATTAAATGTTTTCATTTCATTGTCAACTTCAATACACAATTGTCCTTGAGCATTAATGCCTTTTATGATGCCTTCAAATGTTAAATTTTCGGTACGAAAATACCGTTTTAGGTTCATTCCATATAATACAGTTTCGTAATCTCTTTTGATACTATCAAATGAACTGGTATACAATTTTTGAAGTTCCAAATTCAATTGCTCTGTAAGTTCATGCAGGAGGTTATCTATATTATAAAATAACCCCGACAGTTGGGTAAATGAAACGGCATGAGCAAATGGAAAAACTTGCTCATTTACATTAATTCCTATTCCAATAACTGCATGTTTTATAAACTCCCCTTGAAGTATGGTTTCTATGAGGATACCTGCAATTTTTTTATCATTAACTAAAATGTCATTTGGCCATTTTAAAGCTGTACGATTAGGAAAATATCGATTAATCACTCTATATGTTGACGTGGCTACCAACATATTAAAAACGGCTAATTTTGACGCATTGAGTTTTAAATTGGTGCAAATAAAACTAACTAATAAATTATTACCCTCTGTTGAATACCAAGTATTTTGACCTTGCCCTTTGCCTCCAAGCTGATAGTTTGCCCTAATAATATCGCCATGATGCGCCTCTCCAGTTTTAATTCGAGTCATGGCCGTGGTATTAGTCGACTCTACCTTGTTATAGGATAATAAGGTATGCTGGATGAAAAATTTATTGGGCATTAAAGGGTTGACAAAATTAGTTGAAGTAAAGCGAAACATAAAGATTAAGCCTTAATTAAAACTGTATTTATCAAATAATGAATCTGCTTTTTTGTGGCTGATTCCGTTAAAGATATTTCAGAATAATAA
>CANMPY010000044.1 GCA_947499775.1 Bacteroidota bacterium
TATACGTTGTGTTTTCTTTTTTGTTAAAACTTCCAAGGGGCGATGATTCTAATTTTTGTTTAAATTCATGATCCCATCCTAATGATATAACTTTATTTGGGCTCATCCCAATTATTCGTGGTGAACAAAATTTTGGCAGTTTTGAATGTTTATTCATTGAAAAAGATGAATCAAAATTAGCCCATAAATTAGAACTTAAAAGTATCATTACCTGAACAAAACCTAAAATACGCATAGTTCAAAAATAGTTTAATATTAATAATCAGCAAATTATTTTGGTACTGCTCAATATCCAAGCAAGCTATATTTGCAATATATTTGATTATGCGCATAGATTTAAGAAGCGATACCGTTACTAAGCCCACGAAAGAAATGGCGGAAGCCATGTTTATGGCAAATGTTGGCGACGATGTTTACGGCGATGACCCAGCGGTAAATGAACTACAAGCATTAACAGCAGCCTATTTTGGCATGGAAGATGGTTTATTTTTCCCAAGTGGAACCATGGCAAATCAGGTAGCTATAAAAAATCACACCCAACCGGGCGATGAAATTATTTGCGATCAAACGGCTCATATTTACCGATACGAAGGCGGTGGTATTGCATTTAATTCGGGCGCTTCGGTGCGATTGCTCTATGGCGAACGCGGAATATTTACAGCAGATGACGTTGTTGCCAATATTAATTCTGATGATATACACTTCCCTCCAACTACCTTGATATCACTCGAAAATACAGTTAACAAAGGGGGCGGTATTTGTTGGAATGAATCTCAGCTTTCTGCGGTTTGCCAACGCGCGCACGAACACGGGCTCAAAACTCACCTTGACGGAGCCAGGCTATGGAATGCCCTTGTTAAAACTCAACAAAATCCTTTACAATATGGCAAGTGGTTCGATAGCATTTCGGTTTGTTTCAGCAAAGGACTAGGCTGCCCAGTTGGGTCGGTATTAGTAGGGACCACTCCATTTATTAATGCCGCACGTCGCCATAGAAAACGATTTGGTGGTGGCATGCGGCAAGCTGGATATTTAGCCGCCGCTTGCACTTACGCTCTAAAAAATAATGTTGACCGATTAGCCGAAGATCATAAAAAAGCACACTCTATCGAATTAATTTTAAGGGAATTGAATGCTGTAAAGGAGGTCATGCCTGTTGAAACCAATATTGTACTTTTCAGGACCGAATCGGTAGAAATGGCTAACGCTTACCTTGC
The DNA here is from genome assembly GCA_947499775.1 of Bacteroidota bacterium. Lineage (GTDB taxonomy): Bacteria > Bacteroidota > Bacteroidia > NS11-12g > UBA9320 > JABWCE01. The sequence goes on from CANMPY010000044.1 coordinate 1,218, forward strand.
CGAATTAAAGCAACACCATATATTGGCTGCTTCTACAGGAGGAGGTTGGATTAGGTTTGTTACCCACCTTGATATTACCGATGAAATGGTTAATCAGATTGAAAAAACCTTGAAAAAAATATTTATTTAAAGCTCAAAAATTTCACCAATTTTTGCTCGATGGGTACCCATTTTTTCTACCTGTTTACTTGCTTTACTCAATGGATTAAGCAGTGGGTTGGTGTGGTTAAAATGAATAAAGTGAATCTTGTTTCTTTCCTTTAACGAAAGGGGAGCAAAAAGTTTAAGACTTTCGACCACAAATGGGTGAGGAATTTCAGATATGTTTCTCGAATTAATTTCGATGCCGTCGTAAAAGGTAGCATCAAGAAAGGCGTAATCAACCTTGCTAATTTCATCGGTAATCGATTTCCCCCAAATTGCCCATTTATTAATATCGGGAATAAAGAGCGCCGATTTAGTTGGTCCATTAATAATAAAACCAACCGTTTCGGAATATTCGTCTCTATGAGGCACTAAAATTGGCGTTATGGACAGTGTTTTACTTAATGCTATACTCGAATCGCTTTTTAAGCCAACAAGTGAAATATTGTTTTGAGCCACCAACTGACTCCAAGGTCCATTCGTTTCAAAATAGGTTTTGAGACGTGGCATAGCAAATACAGGACTGTTTTGGGCACCTAAAGCCTCCTTGCCTAAATACATTAGTCCGGTATAGTGGCCAATGTGGGCATGGCTGATAAAAATGCCATCTGGGGTTGCGGCTTCCTTAAAATTCGAAAATTGTTTTAACATTTTAAGCTGAGCAGAAATATCAGGGGTAGCTTCAATAAGCCATGTTTTTTTATTTTGGTAATCTATTAATCCTAAACAAACCACTTTTCTTTGTTGGTCAGGATTGGTAAAAAGATTTTTGCAGCAGTCTTTATTACACCCAATATGTGGGGAGCCTCCGTCTTGGATGGTTCCCAAAACCACTATGCGAATTCCTTCAGGAATAAGGTTTTTTTCATTTTCAACAGTACAATGGCATGCCGAAAGACCTATTACCGTTACTGCTATTTTTACTATTTCAAGTAAGGAATGCCTTTTTAAATACTTATTCGGCATTAGCTGATACGGAATTATACGCTTTCAATAGCTCTTCTTGAATAGGTTGTGGCACATGGCTATATCCAGCAAAAGTTGCGGTAAACGAGCCTTTTCCTTGGGTCATCGACCTTAGAGTTGTAGAATATTGATACAATTCGGTTTGTGGTGTTTTGGCCTTTACTACTTGATATAATCCGGCCCCCTCCATACCTAAAATGATAGACCTGCGCCCTTGTAAATCTGTAATAATTTCGCCCATAAGTTCTTCCGGAACTTTAACCTCTATGTTCTGAATAGGCTCGAGTAATCGAGGATTTGCATTTAAAAAAGCCTCTTTAAAGGCATGTCCTCCTGCTATTTTAAATGCAATATCATTGGAATCTACTGCATGCATTTTGCCATCAAAAACCATTACACGAATATCGCGAGCATATGATCCTGTAATCGGCCCATTTTCCATTACTTCCATAATTCCTTTTTTTATCGATGGCAAAAATCGCATATCAATCACGCCACCAACAATGCAATTATAAAAAATTAATTTGCCTCCCCAAGGTAAAAGTATTTCATCTTTTCCACGCAATTGAAACCCTTGATGTTCGGGCATTCCTTCGGTATAAGGTTCTATTTTTAAATGCACTTCGCCGTACTGACCCGACCCTCCTGATTGTTTTTTATGCCTATAACTTGCTGTTGCCGAACGTTGAATCGTTTCGCGATACGAAATTTTTGGCGCAATAAATTGCACTTCTATTCCATAATCATGATTCAAAATCCATTCAACAATGGAAAGGTGCAATTCGCCTTGGCACCCAATTAGCAATTGCCTAACCTCGCTGTTAAAGGTTACCTGAACAGTAGGATCTTGGCTATGAATTTTTCTCAATACTTCACTCATTCGCTCCTCATCTTTTTTGCTTTTTGGGAGTATCGCTTTGTGAATCCGCGGCTCTGGAAAATGTATTGGCTGAATACTTATTTTTTTCTGTGCCGAATGCAAGGTATCATTTGTTTCCGTTTGTTTTAGCTTAATAGCAACGCCTATATCGCCCGAACTCAACTTCAAAACAGGTTCCCTCTTATTACCATCCATTATAAAGAGCTGATTAATGGTTTGCTCATCGCCGGTTCGCGCGTTTATAACCTTATCGCCAGGTTTTACTTCTCCGGCTTTTACTTTAAAAAAACTAATTTGACCCAAATTAGCTTCAAACAAGGTTTTAAATACAAAAAGTGCTACTGGTTTTGTGGGATCACATTTTATTTCATCACCCTCCAAACTCTGTTCAGCTTTGAGCTCCGAAGCGGCAGGGGCCACATTGTCGATAAACCCCATTAAACGGCCACTTCCCATATCTAGTAGCGCCGACACACAAAAAACCGGAAACAACTCATGATGTAACATGCCTTGTTTTATACCCAATCTAAGTTCTTCTTCGTTCAAAGTTCCTTTTTCGAAAAATAATTCCATGAGCGCTTCATCATTTTCTGCAGCTTTTTCGACCAATTCATTATGTAAGGCTTCTGCTTTTTGTATTTCCTCCTCGGGTATATTTAATTTTTCAGGCTTTCCGCCTTGTGGGCCAAATTTATAAACCTTCATTTTTAATACATCTACAATAGCATGATGGCCATTCATCTTAATAGGATATTGTATGAGCATGGCATTTTTTCCAAATGCTTTCTTTATAGACTGAAAACTGTCTTCAAAATTTGCACTAGGATGATCTATTTGGTTTATAACAAACAGTGTAGGTTTACTTAAACGGTCAATATAATTCCAAATTATTTCGGTACCCACTTCTACCCCATGTAATGCATTAATAACCATTGCCACTGTATCGGCAATGCGCATAGTGGCTGCAATTTCGCCAATGAAATCATCCAAACCAGGCGTATCAATCAAATTAATTTTATAGTTGCGCCATTCTGTATGCAAGGGGGTGGCAAAAAGGGTTGTGCCCCGCTCCTGCTCCACAAGGTGGTAATCGGAAACCGTATTTTTGCCTTCCACAGTACCTCGGCGGTTAATAATACCGGCCTCAAAAAGCATGGTTTCGGCCAAAGTTGTTTTGCCGCTTCGGTGAGCGCCAACCAAGGCTACATTTTTGATGTGTTTTTCGTCATACACTTTCATAGCTAATTCTTAGTTTAAGGGGTTTGAGTTGTTATGCGTAAATACCAAGATTTGGCCCACAATAAAAAAGGGAAACAATTGGCAGGCCCTACCTCATTTAATAATTTGTTACATCACTATTTTATGGCTCTGCCCCATCAACCTGAGTGCACTGTTCACCAATATCGCCAGGCCGACGAAAAACCATACCTAAATAATCGAAGAAGCCACAGGAGTTAATTTGCCGCTTATGCGATTTGCGTCGTATCAAAGGAAAACAAAAAAAATTAGAAAGTAAACAAAAAAAATTATTCGTCTATGCCTTTGGATCAACAGCCCATGAAATTAAGGGTTTTGCTAAACCTGAGATCAACTCCTTATACGATCGCTGTGCATGCATTTGATAGCTTCACTTATAATTATAAAAATATCCGTTGCACGAACACGTTAATACTGCCTTTTAATCTTCTGAGGACTTTGCTTCGTTATCTATTACTATCCTGAAGGCAAATTATGCCTTAGGAAACAGAAACTTAGGTCTTGCTATTTGGCAGGGGGTAAGCAATAGTGTCTCGTCCTGAAATAGGTTTACACAAAAAAGTGTAATCAATTGACGACATTTAATAACAACAACTAAACTTTATGAAAAGAAAAAATTCTGCGAACAGTACATTTTCAATAAGTGGCGTTTCGCACTCCGCAGACAGTTTTCTTATTAATCAAACATTAGCTCTCCGGATCAACATTAGCGCTAAAAATCTCCATCTTTAGCAAGCGCCGAACCATTAGATGCTATTTTTTTGAAAACATGTTCCATTATTAGTTAACTTTGCCTTCGTAATTCAAATGGTTAATGGTCACTGTACTGGTCACTGGGATTGAACTAAAAAACCCAATGATTTCAACATTTATCTTTGATATTTTAGTTTAAAAAAATCATTACTTTCTACATAGAGTTTTAAAATCTATATTTTTTCTTGGTTTTCTGCTCCTTTTTAAGGACAAATTTTGTTATCTTAAATATTTATTTTATGGCGTAAGTTTTATAATTTAAAGCAGGAATTAAAAAGCAATGGGTTTATTTTCGGGTATTAATATGGTATCTCACTGCCCTGCCTTCTCCTGTCTTAATTAAAAAGCCTTCATTTAATAGATATGCCACATCTTTTTTTAAGGTATTGCGGGAATAATCCATTAAGGCGGTTTCAATCTCATTTATCTGGGCGGTTTTCTGCTTTTTAATAAAACTCAGTACGCTATGCTGCCGTGGATTCAATGCTTTTTCCAATTGACTGTATTTACTGTATTTCGCTTCTAAACGCTTTATCAAAACTACCATACTATCCAAAAAGAATACGATCCATTTGTCTGGTCTTTCCTGATCGGTATCTCTGTTTTTCTGCCCTTCCATCAGTGCCCTGTAATACTCCTCTTTGCGGGCCTCTATCACGTTTTCAAAAGATACATACTGGATAAACTTATAATCCTGCTGCATCATCAGTAAGGTTGTTAAAAGCCTTGATAATCGACCGTTTCCATCCTGATAAGGATGCACCGATAAAAACTCGTAAATAAAAAGGGCTATGCTAATTAAAGGATGGATGTCTTTGGTGGCAAATCGTTGGTTTGTCCACTCAATAACCCCCTGCATCTGTGCAGGAGTTAAATGAGGCTCACTTGTTTTAAAAATCGTTCTTTGGGTTCCATCGGGGTAATTGGCTACAACTTTATTGGGCAGATTTTTATAACTGCCTTTATGCCGCTGGTCTTTACTGCTGTGTTTCAGTAAAAGGCTATGCAATTGGTGTAAATAATTTTCGCTCAAGGTAATCTCTTCGTAATTATCCAATACAATCTGCAGGGCTTCATAATAGCCAACGACTTCCTCCTCGTCGCGAGTTTTAAACTTAGTTACTTTTACTGACTTCAATAATTTTTCCACTTCTTTATCGCTTAAGGTTGCCCCTTCGATGCGGGTAGATGAACCAATACTTTCGATAGTGGCTATTTTGCGAAGCTCTTTTAAATGTTTGCTATGGGTTAGTTCTATGGCATTCCAGTTACCTTTAAAGCTGTCTATTACACTTAGCTGCTGCATCATTTGCAGATAAACACTACCGCTAAACTCCATTTTCAAAGCCATTTTTTCAGATATATCCAATTTTATCCAATTACAAAAATAGTTTTATTTCCCAGTTCTATATATCGGGATGGAAGGTAATTTATATCCTCTTTTACTGCTTCCATATTATCGGGAATTTTGCTTTCTGTGGAGTTCTGCAAAGCGTGTAAATTTTCGAATATATCCATTTTGTATCCAATTTTATCCAATTACAACAATAGTTCTATTTTCCTATGTTATAAATTGGGATTGGAAGGTATTTAATTCCCTGTCTAGATCTTCCATATCGTTCGAACTGTTGGATATACTAATACTTAACTGGAGATGACTTTAGCCAATACTTGTAAAAAGAATATTCGTCACTTTTCCAACCCACTCAATACAACCAATTTTATCCCCAGACATATATCTTTAAGCAAGCCGAAAGAATAATTATACTTTTACTGAAGCAAATCGTTTTTCGGTTTTAACGTTTTAGGTGTGTCCGGAGCATAAGATTTTTTCTCTCTATATGATTTGTACCCCAGTTTTTTGTGCTGTGAATATTTTTTGGGATTAGAAATCTATAGTTTGATAATTTGTCTGTAGTTAATTGGCTGGCGTCAGATAATAACAAGGTGCTGATAACCTTATTTAAAGTTCGGTTTGTCCTTCTGCCAACTGAAAAATCAGCTACTTCCTTCGTTTCCCTATTAATGCCATATACAATCCAGGTTTGGTTATTTTTATTCCCTACAAAGGTTCTCATTTCGTCCACTTCATATTTCTGTTTTAATGAGATTATTGGTTTTTTGATTTTCGCTGCAATCAAAATAATTCGTTTTAAAACAGTATTGGCAGATAGGGATAATAATTCACTCGTTCCTCTAATCCCAACGCCATTGACCAGGTATTTCTTTATCCATAGATCTGTATCATGAAGATAGGCCAAATAAGAATAGTTGGCTAAAAAGGTTTTATTACATGACTTACACCTGAACCGTTGTTTGCCGCTTGCAGGTTTACCGTATTTGATCGTTAAACTTTTACAAACGATGTTATGGTTTTCTTCACCAACACCTTTGATACACTTAGGATAAATTAACTGTATTAGACTTTTTTTAAAGCCATAAAACTAAAGAAGGTGACTGATTAGCCACCTTCTTTTTTAATGTTTTTTAGAAAATCCTTAAAATAGTGATTGATTTTCAGATTGTTAATATCTCACCAACAAATCTGATACACTACCGGTTTTCAAGGGTGGGGGCTACTGGGTTCGAACCAGTGACCCTCTGCTTGTAAGGCAGATGCTCTGAACCAGCTGAGCTAAGCCCCCCTTTGAGGGCTGCAAAAATATACGAATTTTTATGTAAATCAAATTTTTATTTGCAAAAATTTCTTTCACTCCATTTCCAGAACTTAATAGGCTTAATAAAAAGAAGTAAATTTGCATTCTTAATTTGCTATCGTATTGGATTTAGCCCGATTTGAACTTCTCTATAAATCATATCAGCCGGGATTGGTCAATTTTGCTTTTTATTATTTAAAACATGAACAGGACGCCATTGATACTGTTCAAGAATTGTTTTTGGACCTTTGGCAAAAACGAGACATATTAATCCTTTCCGACAATCCAAAATCATATTTGATGACTGCCGTTAAGAATAGGTGCTTAAATAAACTAACTCGAAAAAAAACACCTTTCCAAGACACTCATTTAATGAAGGATGTTTTTATTGATAACCAAACTCCGCTTCAAACATTAGAGTGGAAACAAACCGAAGCCTCTCTAAAGAATTTAATAAATAAATTGCCCGACAAATGCAGGGAAATATTTGTACTCAGCCGATTTGAGCAGATGAGCTATAAAGAAATTGCATCGTTCTTAGGTATATCCATTAAAACCGTTGAAAATCAAATTGGAAATGCTTTAAAAATGCTCCGCAAACAGGACTTTTAACTTTCACATTCGCTTTTATTCAATATTATTAAGACAGCTTTTAGGGGTAATTGACTTTTGAGGTGTATTATACATGTTAAAATAATAGTAGTCCTATGGAATTTGCAAAAGGCAATGTTATTGCGAGGTATATTTTAAACCTTTGCGACACCGAAGAAAAAGAATATATGAAAGATTGGCTTGATAAAAGCCCATACAATCGATACATATATAACCATATAGCTCAATCACTTAACGAAATTGAAAATTAAGATGGAGCACAATTCTAATGCAATTTACACCTTATTAATTCGGTATATCGACGGCGAAACAACCGCGGAAGAATCCTTATTAATGGATGAAATACTACAATCCGATTCCTATTGGAAAAATGAATATAACCTGTTATTGAATTTAAATAAACACGTATCGGCTACCTCTGCCTATAAAATAAATTCTATGGTGGATGCCAACTTCGAAATACTTAAATCAAAAATTGAGCATCCTGCTGATACTAGATTCAAACTACTTGGGCCTCAAGTGGCCAAATACACTGCCGCCGCTATACTTATTTTTATAGCAGGATGGTATTTTTTAAACCCCTCAAAAAACGAATTTAATACGTATACCAAAGGCCAAACATACAAAACAGGTCTTAATGAAATAAAAACGCTACGTTTAAAAGACGGATCAATAATTACCTTAAACCAAAACTCAAGCCTTTTGCTGGATAAAAATTACAATTCCAAAAACAGACTTGCTGCGTTATACGGTGAGGCCTTTTTTAAAGTAGCAAAAAATACCAATAAACCATTTATTGTTAAAACTAAACAAACCTATACTAAAGTTTTAGGAACTTCATTTGAAATTGAATCTAAACTAAATCAACGAGTTATACTAAAATTACATGAAGGAAAAGTTCAGTTTATTACCAGTAATTCAAATACTGTACTTACCCCAAATGAAACGATAACCTATTCGCCAAGCCATAATACCTTTATAATACAAAAGGTCAAAAATTTAATTAAAG
>CANMPY010000045.1 GCA_947499775.1 Bacteroidota bacterium
CTTAACTGTGCATCAAAATTGTAGTAGTTCCAGCCTTTTGTAAAGGATACCTTGGGTAGTTTTGTTTCGGTCGAAAATTCTAATACTTTTTTACTTATTGGCGTAATATCAAAGCTCCTCTTTTCAATAAGTTTCATATCATTGGTATAGGTCCATATCGTTTTATAGTTATTGGCTTTATCGTAATCGTATTTAACAATAAATTTTGCAGTGTCAACCCCAACAATTTCAAATATACGCATTTGACTAGCAAAGCCATTTTTTGCATAAGTGTATACGTTTAAGGTAATAAAGGAATCGGATTTCTGTGGGCTAGTTTGAACTATTTTTATTACATCATTCTTCGAATTGTAGTAATATCGGATTAGCGTTTCGTTGTCCTCATTTAATTGCCTCGAATGAATAATTCGATTTAATGAATCATAAGTGTTGAAATTTTCGCTAGAACCGCCCCAACCGTAGCAACTTTTGGCATTTTTTTGATAAATAATGCGCGACAATGTATCTAAATTGTATATTTCAACTAGGCAGCTATCATTAAGGGTGCGTTGTGGTAAGATGGGCAATTTTACATAAACCCACATTTTTTTAACCTTATACTGTTTAAACAAAGCGGTATCAATACCATCCTGAGCATTTGCTTGTTTAACGAAAATAAAAATAACTAATAAACATAGAACGAATTTTAGGGGTGTCATCATTTTGTTTTCTTCTTCAAATAATAGTCCAAATTAATTTTATCGATTAAATGAGGCAAATGTTCCCACACTTAAATCGACCGTATTCTTTTCTAAATATTTATAATACCCTGCAATTGCTATCATGGCAGCATTGTCTGTGCAGTATTCCAGTTTAGGAATATAGGTAGTCCATAACTCCGAAATAGCCATAGTTGAGAGCTGAGTTCTTAGTTCTGAATTAGCCGACACACCGCCTGCTATAGCAATATGCTTGATATTAGTTTGCAAAGCTGCTTGTTTTAATTTTGATACTAAATAACTTACGATAGTGTGTTGAACTGATGCGCAAATATTAGACAAGTTGTTCTCGATAAACGTTGCGTCCTTTTTTAGTGCATCTCTTATAAAATAGAGTACAGCAGTTTTAAATCCGCTGAAACTAAAATCAAGATTTGGCACTTTTCCGGTCGAAAAACTATAGCATAATGGGTTGCCACCTTTCGCATATTTATCAATTAGTGGCCCTCCCGGATAAGGAAGCCCTAAAATTTTAGCCACCTTATCAAATGCCTCTCCTGCGGCATCATCTAAGGTTCGGCCTAAAATTTCCATTGATGAAGGCGAGTTTACTTTTACAATTTCGGTATGTCCGCCCGATACCAAAAGGCATAAATAAGGGAAGGGTATTTCAGGCGAATCTATTAAATGCGACAACACATGGGCTTCAAGGTGATTGACTGCTATTAATGGTTTGTTCAGCGCGAGTGCTAATCCTTTGGCAAAGCTGCTTCCTACCAACAATGATCCAAGCAGTCCGGGGCCTTGTGTAAAGGCAATGCCATCAATTAAATCTAAGCTGATATTGGCTTGCTTTAAGGCCATGTCCACAATGGGAACTATATTTTTTTGATGGGCGCGAGATGCAAGCTCTGGAATAACACCGCCGTAATTTTGATGAATATCCTGGCTAGCAATTATATTTGATAAAATTTTTGAATTGCAAATTACAGATGCTGCTGTATCGTCACAGGATGACTCAATTGCTAAAAGGGTAATATTTTGGACATTCTTAGCGTTTGTATGCATAATGCAATTCCTTACAAAGTGCAATTTTAGTTAAATTCGCAGGTTACTAGTTGAAAATACTAAAAAAAATATCAAAGGGATTATTAATCACCATAAGTTCAATGGTTTTTCTTGTTGCCTTATGTTATTTTATCGCAACAAGTAGTCGTTTTCAAAATTGGGCTGCACAAAAAGCAGTAACCTATTTGTCAGAAGAATTTAAAACGAAAGTAAAATTAAAAGCTATAAAGTTTGAATTCATAAACAACCTTGTATTAGAGGGATTGTATATTGAAGATAGGCATGGCGATACCCTGGCCTATTTTGGAAAACTAAAAACGAATTTTAATTATAGATTTCTATTTGACAACACACTTCAATTGGCCAGGTTGAATAAAGTTGAGATTGAGGATACTAAATTAAACATGGTTATTTATCCAAATGAAAAAAGATATAATTATGAGTTCTTGGTTGACTATTTTTCATCACCATCGGTATCGGGAAAGCCATATGTCGCATTTAAATTATTTATAGATCAGGTAAAACTTAAAAACGTTGATTTTCGTTTGCAGGATAAAAATTATTCAAAGGCTGTCGGTCGTAAATTTGATGAATCCTGTATGGTTTTTAAAGGCATTCATTCACATATTGCTCCATTTAAATTAGTTGACGATTCGCTTAATTTGAACATTTTAAAACTATCATTTATTGAAAAGTCTGGATTTGAAGTGAAGGAATTTTCATCTAAAATGATAATATCGAGGACTAAGTTGGAATTTGGTGACCTTAATTTAATAACGCCGCATTCACATTTAAAGGAATATCTAAAATTTTCGTATAACGGATATGGTCAATTATCTAACTTTATTGATAGTGTTAAATGGAAAGTAAATTTGAATAATTCCTTGGTGAGCATGAAAGATATCAGTTATTTTTCGGATGAACTCCTTCCATATCAATTTCCAATAAAAATCAACGGCAAGGTAACAGGAACCTTAGCCAAACTAAGGGGGCGAAAAATGGACATAACGGTTGGGAAATTGAATCATTTTAAAGGAGATGTAAATTTAAAGGACTTGGTTAATCCTGCAAAAATGTCGTTCAACTTTGAAATTTCAGAACTAATTGCTAATCCATCATCCATTCAGAATTTGACTCGAACTCAATTTCCAGAAGAATTATTACGCATTGGGTCGTTGCGATATGTTGGTCAGTTAAACGGAGCCATAAAGGATTTTACAGCTACAGGCCTCATCGAAACGACCATAGGAAATATACGGACGAATTTAAATTTGAAATTTCCAGAAGGAAAGCCAGAAGAATACCAAGGCGAAATAGAGTTGTTTTCGTTTGATATTGCTAAATTATTAAACAATGGCAATTTTGGGTTATCCTCTTTATTTATCAAAGTGGATGGACAGGGTTTTACCATGCAAGATTTAAATACGAAACTTCAGGGAACTGTGCAAGCGTTTGGTTACGATGGTTATACGTATTCAAATGCAACATTTGATGGCGTCTTAGATAAAAAAATATTTAATGGAAAATTTGCCATTCAGGATCCTAATGTGAATCTTAGTTTTAATGGCTTGGTTGACATGAACAATGAAAATCCTGGTGGCGATTTTACCGCAAATGTTGAGGTAATTAATCTCGAAAAGCTTGGTTATGGCAATATAAATATCAAGGGCATTAAAACGGTCAATTTAAAGTTTGCGGGCAAGGATATTGATGATATGAAAATAGATGCTTCGCTTAGCAATGTTGTTCTGTCAAAAAAAGACAGCATCTATTATTTGGGTCAAATAGATTTAAATGCGGATGGCTCGTATTCAAATAGGTCAGTAGAACTAAAAAGTGTATTAGGTAATTTTACCCTCAAAGGTCAATATAAGTTTAGTCAAATAAACGCGATAGTTAGCAACCTACTTTTTAATCTTTTTCCCGATTATTATGCGTATTTAAAAACGGATACAGAGCCTGTGAATTTTCGCTATGATTTAGAAATTAATGATTCCAGATTCCTATCAGAATTGGTTTTACCTGAGCTGCGATTTGCAAAACTCACAACCACTGGGGTATATAATTCTACCTCACAAACCTTAGATATAATAGCAAGAGCAGACTATTTAAACTATGGAAATTTCAAGTTTAAGGAAGTTGATATTGAATGTGTTAAACAACAAAATCAACGCTTGAGTTTATCTACCCTAGCCAATGAAGTGCTTATAAACGATAGTTTATTTACCGACAGACTGCGTCTAAAAGCTGATGTTGGCGGAAATGATATAAATTTCAGTTTAAATACTTCCGATATTACAAAAAATGCAAGTTTAGTTTCGTCAGGAACTGTTGAGTTTTCGAAAGGAGCTATAGATCTTAGACTGAAAAATTCTACATTTTACATTTATAATAAACCTTGGAGAATTGACCAGTCAAATCATTTTAGATATAGCAATTCAAAAATAAAAATTGACAGCTTTTTTATTACCAACGGAGATCAATCGGTTTCTGTGAATGGGTTAAGCAGCGCTCAATCTTTTGAAAACCTTTCGCTCAGTATTCGCAATTTTAATCTTAAAGAAATAAGTCCTTTATTGGTTGCCAATTCCATTGACCTAGGAGGGGAAGTAAATGGAGATTTAACTTTCAATGGTTCAATAAATAGACCAATTATTGAATCAAATTTAACTATTGATAATTTCGTCTACAACACAGATTCGGTAGGAGATGTTGAATTATTTTCAAAATCGACAGGGAGCCAAAATAAGATGGAAATTAAAGGTTCGATTAAAAATGGACTGATTCATGATATGGCTTTATTAGGGTCGATTGATTTAACCCCGGATAAGGATAATATACATATGGATTGCTCCTTAAAGGAATCGAATATCAAACCTTTTGAAATGTTTACGGAAGGATTATTCTCAAATGTTACTGGAAAGGCAAATGGTATTATTTCAATAAATGGACCCTTATCCAATCCGAAAATTGAAGGCAAAATTGTGCTAAAAAATGTTGGTTTATACATGGATTATTTGGGTTTACCTTTAAATATTGATGTAGCAACCATAAAAATTGATGAAAAAAAAATTGATTTAGGAAACTTTCAAGTAAAAGATAAATATGGTTATGTTGCCTTAGCTGGGGGCAAAATTTTTCATAAAAACTTCGACAATTTACGGTTTGATATTTTTATGAAAGATCTTAAAAATTTCAATTGTATGGAGTTGAACGAAGACCAAGGCGATATGTTTTTTGGCACAGCCTATGTGGATGGCGATATGAAAGTAACAGGGACATTAGACGATTTGTATTTAAATATTAATGCCAAAACAAGGGCAAAAACGTCGATATCACTGCCATTAACAAGCAGTACAGAAAATATGGGCCCTGATTTTATCAAAATTATGGATCTAAGGGCTGATATTGTGTCCTCCCAAGTTAAGAAACTAAGTGGGATTGCTATGGATTTTAATTTTGATGTAACTTCAGATGCCGAAGTAAAATTAATTTTTGATGCTAAATTTAATGATGTGATGAGTGCTACGGGAAATGGCAATATTAAAATGGAACTAAATACGTTTGGTGATTTTTATATGTATGGCAGTTATGTAATTGATAAAGGGGGGTATAATTTTACAGCGCTTAACAATCTTGTTAATGCAAAACTAAAAGTTAAAAGTGGAAGTAAAATTACATGGGAAGGGTCGCCATACGATGCCAAATTAGATGTAATTGCCATTACGACTATAAAAGCTGATCCAACCGTAATTTTACCATTAACCTCTACCGGCAAAACCTCAAATAATGTTGCCATAGATTGTGAAATTCATATGAAAGAGGATCTTTTTAAGCCTGAAATTCAATTGGGTATTGATTTATCAAAAGACAATCAATCAGTTCTATTTGCTAATGCCGATTTAAACAATGCCATCAATCAAATAAGAGGAGATCAAGAAGAATCAAATAAACAATTTATTAATCTTTTGGTTTTTAGTTCATTTGCTCCAATAAATTCGGCTAATACTGCTACAGGAATTGATGTGGCCAATTCATTTGAAAATAGCATTGGCGCATTTGTTTCTAACCAAGTTAATAATTGGTTACGGCAAATTAACCCGAATTGGGAGCTCGATGTGGATTGGAAATCAGCCACAAATAAAGAAGTGAATCAGCAAATTATTGTTTCGTTAAAGCGAAAACTTTACAATGATCGAATTGAAATTGGCGGAACCTATGGCCAAGCTGGCAATACATCTTACGATGTAAACTTGAGTTATAAAATAAAAAAAGATGGAAAACTTAGGGTAAGAGGGTTTAATAATAGAGCCAATGACCCGATAAATATTAATAATAAGCCAATAAATACCTCAGGTGTTGGGTTGTATTATAGAAAAGAGTTTGATTATTTTTTTCCAAAAAAGTGGCGAAAAAAAATCTGGGATAAACAGCATCCAAACGCTGTTAAAACGTAGAAAAATAAGTTAACTTATTCCACCCCAGTCGCCTTTTAACCTTTTTTGCTTGTCAAGCCATTGGCGTAGTCTCCTATTTTCAGTCAAGTTTAATAATGGATCTTTCACTATTAGGTCGTCAGTTTCACGTCTGGTTTTAAGGAGTAAATCTTCATCTTTAACCAGATCTGAAATTTTAAGTTCAAGTAATCCACTTTGTTGTGTTCCTAATAAATCGCCAGGTCCTCTTAGTTTAAGGTCGAGGTTTGCAATTTCAAAACCATCTGTAGTTCCAATCATGGCTTCCAATCTTTTTCGGGCAATGGCCCCTAATTTTATAGAGGATAATAAAATGCAATACGATTGATGTTGCCCGCGGCCAACTCTTCCTCTTAATTGATGTAATTGTGTAAGTCCAAAACGCTCCGAATTTTCGATAACCATCACCGTTGCATTGGTAACATTTACCCCCACTTCAATTACAGTTGTACTAACCAACATGTTAATGGTGCCTTTGCTAAAGGCGGCCATAACACGCTCTTTTTCTTTAGCTTTCATTTTTCCATGAATCATTCCAAGCATATAAGTTGGTTCGGGAAATTCAATTTTAAGCTTGTGATAACCATCCATTAAGTTTTGATAATCAAGCTTTTCAGATTCAGCTATCAATGGATAAACATAATATACCTGCCGACCATTGCCAATTTCAAGCTTTAAAAAATTAAAGAGTTCATGGCGTTTCGTTTCAAAGCGATGAACGGTCTTTATTTCAATTCTTCCTTCTGGGATTTGATCGATTTTTGAAACGTCTAAATCTCCATAAATGGTCATGGCTAATGTTCTCGGGATTGGCGTAGCTGTCATGACTAAAACATGTGGCGGAGTACTATGTTTATTCCAAAGTTTGGCCCTTTGGGCTACGCCAAATCGGTGTTGTTCGTCTATTATTACTATTCCCGGATCCTTAAATATTACATCGGGTTCAATAATGGCATGCGTGCCAATTACTATATCTATTTCACCCTCAATTAATTCGTTTAGTAGTTTTGCTTTTTGCGATTTTTTAGTATTCCCAGTTAATAGGGCAATTCTTAACCCTAATCCTAAAGTTAATTGACTTATAGAATCAAAATGTTGATGGGCTAATATTTCGGTTGGAGCCATAATAGCAGCCTGTTTGTTATTATCTAAAGATATAAGCATGCAAAGTAACGCTACTATAGTTTTGCCACTGCCTACATCCCCCTGTAACAATCGATTCATTTGTTTGCCTGTTGCCATGTCGGCCCTTATTTCTTTTAATACTTTTTTTTGAGCATTCGTAAGGTTAAATGGTAAGTGTGAATTATAAAAGGTGTTAAAGAAATAATCAATTTTATGAAATACAAATCCTGAAACATCCCTTTTTCTTTTGCTTTTAAGGCCAGAAATTTTAAGGTTTAAAAAAAACAATTCTTCAAACTTAAATCGATGTTGGCCTTCAGAAATATCAAGATTGCTTTTTGGGGCGTGAACCATTTTATAGGCTTCTCCACGCGATTTTAATTGAAACTTACTTTGAATGTATTCAGGTAAAATCTCTTCAATGCAGTATCCACTCGAATGCAATAATGTTAAAATTAACTTTGAAATAGATTTTGAATCTAACCTGTGACTCTTTAGCTTTTCAGTTAAATTATAAACCGGTTGCATGCCAATCGAAACGGTATTGTTTTCAAAATATTCAACCTCTGGATGAACCATGTTAAAGGAGCGATTAAATAGCGCTGGTTTACCAAAAATTATACAGAGTTTATTTATAGTAATGGTTTCTTTAATCCATTTAATATGCTTAAACCAAACTAATTCTATGGTGCCGGTATCGTCGGTAAACGTTCCAGAAAGCCTTTTGCCTCGGCCTTCTCCAACTTCGTGAATTTCACTAATTTTTCCTTTTAATTGAACAAAAGGCATATCCTCGTTAAGGTCTTTGACTGAATAAAATTTTGAGCGATCAATGTACCGAAATGGATAGTGATTTAGTAAATCGCCAAAAGTAAAAATCCCTAACTCGGTTTTAAATACTTCCCCTTTTAATGGCCCAACACCTTTTAGATATTCGATTGGGGTGTTCTCAAATTGGTTTTGCATAGCCTAAAATATTTTATGCAATAAGGCTGTATATTCCATGAGCCAGGCTACCCCCATGTGCACTATAATTCCACCTGCAATCGAGCCTGTTCGTATAGCTAAGATACCTAAAATAGTTCCGCCAAAAAATGAGCTTACGGTTTCGCCTAATGGTTTCCCGAAATGAATGGTAACGTAGAAGCAAGCCATAGGTAGCAAACAGCTCCATCCAAAATGCCTATAGAAAGCAAGCAATAAAAAGCCTCTAAAAAAGTATTCTATAAAAATAAAATCAAATCCATAAAACAACTCATAAATAAAAAAATACTTTTGATCCTCTGCATTATCTATACTTAAAGGATAAAGATGGAAGCCTTTTGGGTATTGACTTAAAAAATCGTTCTGATAAGAGGCAATAACTACAAGAGGAATCATAATTCCCAACATAATTAAATAGGGTTTGGTGTCGTAGTTTTTAAGCGTGAAACCATAATTGGGCATTAAGCTCTTATCTTTAATTCTCCAATATACATAGATTGGAATGAACACGAGCAAGTCTCTAATTACAACAGCCAAACATTTATAGTAAAAATAAGCGGTTCTATCTGATGGCAAAAGTGAATAAAGCTCTTCACTAAAATAATTGATAAACGAGCGTAGGCTAAATACAATTGGAGCAAAAACAAGTAAAAACCAAAATAACGGACTATGCCATAGGCTCCAATCTTTATAATGGAAGCTATACATGAGATAGCCGCATGCGAAAGGAAAAAGGTAAATTATAAATTGAATAATTAGATCGGAAATGGTATCATGATACTTAATTTCTAACCAATTAGTGCAATGAAAATAATATTCAACAAAAACATAGCCGCCTAAAAATAGCAGAACACTCAATAAATACCATGGCTTTAATTCATAAACCAGATATTCTTTTAAATATGCAATTATTTTTTTCAAAATCTTCGGCAAATTACTATTAAGTAAAGAGATTTTGAATACAGGGGGTATAGAAATATTAAATCACATTTCTCTGTATTCAAAATCTCTCTACTCTGTACTATCTTTGCCCCATGAACCCAAAACCAATTACCGAGTTTATTGAGAAATATTTTCTGCATTTTAATGCAGC
>CANMPY010000046.1 GCA_947499775.1 Bacteroidota bacterium
AGATATTAAGGGGGTTTTTAAAATGTTTTTTGGAAAATTATTTTCTAAACTCGAAAAGCCATATTACACTATTGTTGGTGATTATGTAGTATTTAGCAATAATCCCCGAACGATAGTAAGTTTAATAGAAGATTATGAAACGAAGAATACCTTGAGCACCGATGAGGCTTTCAAAAATTTCAAAGACAAATTTAGTAGCGAATCAACTGTGTTTTCTTACATAGCATCTAACCGTGCATTTCCCTTATTTATGAAAAAACTGGATATCACAACCAGAGGGAGCGCGGTAAAAAATGAAGTTTATTTTCGGTCCTTTTCCGATATTGGGTTTCAATTATCGGAGCGAGAAGATAAATTTTTCACCAAAGTTCAACTTAATTTTAAGGAATATAAGCCCGACACATCGGCTATAGGTATGGATAGTTTGGCTGAAAGCGAAGAAGATGCTGCCGCAATGTTGGATTCGCTCGATGATATCCAACGCTTTTTAATGGCAAAATTCGAGCATAATGTTATTAAAGACTATTATGCCAATTCGGATAATTTGCGTTTCGAAGCCGAAACCAAACGCGGCGATTTGCATGGCCGCTACCGCGAATTTTACGAAACGGGCGAATTAAAAGTATATGGCCGTTATCGCAAAGGCGAAAAACGCGCAATTTGGCATTATTATGCCAAAGATGGTACTCTGCAACGCAAAGAGCGTTTTGGAATACTTGGAAAAATGATGGGGAAATTGGAAGACGACGAGGAGTAATATCCTGCTTAATTCCTTGTGCGAAGGGTGTCGTCGAATACCGATTGAAGTACCGGTATATATTTATGATAATCGAACATTGATTTTGCTACCTGTTTGCCGTGTTGGCCCATGGTATTAAAATCGGTATAATGTTCGTAACGCTTTAATATTGCTTGCGTTAGTTGTTCTGCGTTATCGGCGTCAATCAGATAAGAGTCTTTTGTGTGCACTAAATATTTTTCAATATCGCTAACCTTGGTGCAAATTGTAGGTATACCGGTGGCCAAATACTCACCTAATTTGGTTGGAAATCCGTAGTGCGAGTATTCATGATTGGTGCGGTTCATCACTAACACATCGCATTTGGCAAGCCAAGTTGGTACTTTTTCGTAGGTTATTTGCCCCGATCGTTCCACTTGCCCGTTTAGCTTATTTTTTTTCAATTCCAATTTAGTTTCCTTATTGTGCGAATTATACCCAATGAGTTTTAGTTTAAGTTCAGGCATTTTTTTTGTAGCCTCTTTAAAACTATGTATAATTCCGTTAACCCCGTCTTTTTCGCCAAATGATCCAAGATATCCAACTGTGTAAGTAGGGTCAATGGATTTAGTTGGAGCTGAAAATCGTTTTAAGTCCACTACAATGGGGATTAATGTTATTTTAGAAAGGGGTAAATAATTTAGATAAAAGGTTTTTAAATTTTAGGATATTACGATCAAATGGCTGCAAAAATAATTTATGATATAGGCGTCTATATAATCGGTAGCTCTAATAAGTATGGGGACAAATTTGTTAGTTTGAATCAAATGTTCCAATTCGGTCTTTTCAAGAATTAAAGGAATTTTCAAAACTTTGGCTAAAATATAAATATGGCCAAAAAAGAGAAGACGCGGGCTATAAATGAAGATAACATCAAAATGCTTGCGCTTTTTTATGAGCAGATAGGATGAGCAAATTATAGATTTAACATAAGATAAAAATCTGAAAATTCTATAGGGACTTCGTAAGACTGAACCGCTTAGATAATTAAAATAAATGCCATGAAAAAACCCCTTATTTTTCTTATTTATTTGATTGGTATTGAAAACGGTTGCGCTTAGCAAAAAAAGGAAGACTTGGTTCCCGTTTTTTTTTAAGCCTTCGGCTAAAACACGAATGCGTGAATTGGCGGCATTGCCTTCCTGAAAATCAATATTTGCGAACCAGGCTATTCTCAAATTAGTTTAAAATTTTTTTAAGGTGGCGGCATTCGTAAATGCGTTCAATGATATCAACCACCTTAAGGCCCTCCAAAGCATTAGTGTCAATTTGGCTCTTACCGTTAAGCGTGTCAATTACATTTTGGATTACATAATGATGATTGGCAGCACTTCCCTTAAAGGGACCATAATCGTTGGGTGGATTGGTTTGCGGCAAAGCTGCAAAAACATAATCTTTTACATGGCAATATTCCACTTCGTTAAGGTATTGGCCTCCCAACTTAATGCTTCCATTCGATCCGATAGCTGTAATGCTGCTTTCCATATTGGTATCCCAGCATGAAGTCGAGAAATTTATACACCCCATACCGCCATTCACAAATTCAAAATTTACAACTCCCGTATCCTCAAATTCTGTTAAACCTTTGTGGGTAGCATTGTTGAAAGTGGCATGAATGTTTTTAATGTCTCCAAAAATCCAATACATAATGTCGATGAAGTGCGAAAATTGGGTAAATAACGTTCCGCCATCAAGGTTTAATGAACCTTTCCAATTGCCCGGTTTGTAATACCTGTCGTCTCTATTCCAATAACAATTAACTTGAACCATAATAATTTTTCCAAGCGTATTGGTATCATATATTTCTTTAAGCCATTTTGAGGGTGGGCTATAGCGATTTTGTTTAACCACAAATACGTTTCTCGATTTTTGGAGTGATTTAAAAATCACCTTTTCGCACTCAACCTTTGTTAAACCCATTGGTTTTTCGATAACCACATGCTTGCCATGTTCGAGTGCAAATAGGGCTATTTCGCAATGTAAGCCATTGGGTGTGGCAATATTTACTACATCAATGTCGGTTTCCGATTCTATTAATTCTTTGTAGTCGGTATAAAACTTTGGATGAAGGTTTAATTCGTTAAGTTTGGTCTCTCTGTTTGCGTCAATATCGCAACACGCAACCGTTTCAGAGTCGGGATGTTCATTCGCAATTTTTGAGTGGCGAAGTCCAATATGGCCTAAACCAATAACAGCGAATTTAATTTTTTTCATTGGGTACAACGTAGCGCTTATAAATTTGATATTTGATGATAATGTAGCAACAGCTTAGAAGGATAATGATATACGTTAGAAATAGCAAACCGTTAAGCTGGTGGCTTATACAATAAAACATACCAAAATTAACGAGAACTTGAATAATAACATATCCAAACGCTACTACTAAATGAGGAATTTTGGCAATATTAACCAAATCTTGAAATAAATGCATTCGATGTGGATGAATTATATTTTGACCTTTCATTAACCTATAAATAATGGTCAACCCTGTTTCTACCCCATATACAGCAACTATGGATAAGTAAATTAGGTTATTGTTGTGCACCACTAAAAAAAGGATATAGAAAACGGCAATCAAACCCAGCGATACACTGCCTACGTCACCAGCAAACATTATAGCGTTGCTTCTAAAATTATAGAACCCAAAAATTAATATGGCCATGGTAAGGATTAATATTAAATTAGGGTCAAATACATTCTCAATTTTATAATTGTAAAAATAGATAGTTTCGTAAATGGACAAGGTATATAATCCGGTAATGCCATTAATACCATCCATAAAATTATAGGCGTTTACAGCAGCAACTGCAATAATAGCAATAAGTATAGTGATGATAGGTAAAAAATGATACCCATTGGTAATGTCCATCATTACTATACCTACCGATACAAAATGACAAATTAAGCGCACAAATGGGTTCGAACCTTTAATGTCGTCATAAAAACTAATGGCCGATGCCAGGAGTACGCCGGCAATCAAATAGTTGTTTTGAGCCCCAAAAAATATGGTGTAAAACAAAAGCGATATAGGAATAATAATTCCGCCACCTCTAAAGGTTACATGCTTATGTGAACTTCGTTCATTAGGCACATCATACAGTTTTAATTTTTGGGCTATAGGAAAAAATGCCAGAATGGTAATAATCTGTAGGGGAATGATGATTAAAATTTTAGGGCTTATATCCAAAATTTAGGTTTGCAAAGTTAATTAAAAATTGACCGGCTTTGGCAAGTCCTTAAACCAAGAGGCATAATAATTATTATTGGGTATTAGTATTACCAAAGCGGTAAGTAAAAGAATTTTAAGGTCGGTAATCAGAGAACAATTCTGGCCATACCATAGTTCAAGGTTGCATTTATATGGGCCAATAACTTGGTTATAAAATTGATCGGGTGGCAGCTGTGTTTCCGATAAAAGCTTTTCCTCATCTCTAAAAACAACTGATCCAATTCCGGTTATCCCAGGTTTGTTTAAATAAATTTGGTCTTTGATTTCTTTTGGGGTTGTTACAAAATTTTTATCTACTAATGGTCGAGGGCCCACAAAACTCATGTCACCTTTTAAAACATTGAACAGTTGCGGAAGCTCATTAATTTTTGTCATACGCAAAAATCCGCCCATAGGTGTGATGCGTGGGTCTTTTCTCAACGTAATAGTTCCATTTGCCATATTCGGACTGTCTTTGAGCATCGTTGCAAATTTCCATATATTAAAATATCTGCTTTTATAGCCAATGCGTTTTTGAAAATAGAAAACATAGCCCTCGCCCGTAAGTTTTAGCAAGATAACAATAGGAAATAATAGGGGCGATAGGATTACGATGGCCAGCAAAGAAAAAACTATATCGAAAAGGCGTTTAAAGAATTTATACATTCTGGTTATTCATCGTCAAATATGGCAATTGAGGTTAAGGTTATCTTAACCTTAACCTTCTCTACATCCTCTGATCCAGTCCTTTGCCTGTTTCTATATGGCTAAAGTCCGGCAGTAATTTTTTTATTTCCATTACAATCGTTGCTTTATCCAAGGTGTTGTTTTCAAAAACTTTTTTCAATTCGGCTATTGACGTTAAGGTTTTATCCAAGCTTTTCTTTTCGGGGGTAATAATACCAAGGCTTTCAAAAGTGGATAGATCTTTTTCTTCTTCCTCGGTATAAAATTCCTCATAGGGTTTTTCGCCCGAAGTACTCGATTCGAAAAAGCAAACAGGATAGGTTTTTCCATCAGAATTTTGACTGCAATGAATGGCCTCTTCTTCTGATAAGCAAATAAGTGGCTGTAATCCCATGGCTTCAATAAAGCGAAGGGTGATGTCTTTAAAAAAGGTTTGGTCTTTTTCGAAATCAAATTTTGGGAAGAAAATTTGTCCTGACTTACCTAGAATAGTTGACAATAAACAAATTTGTCCGGATTCTTCCGGCGACACAAAAAACCGTTTGATATCGGAAGGGCAGGAGAGGGGTTGGTTTTTCATAACCCTTTCCATATAGCCGGCTAACAGACTTCCGTTCGAAAAAGCAACATTGGCAAATCGGGCGGTATTTATTTTAAAGGTATCGGAATACGCAATAATGAGGTTTTCCATCAATTTTTTGGAAGCCCCCATGATATTTACAGGGTTTGCCGCCTTATCAGTACTTACACAAAAAAAATGTTCCGGTTTGTTTTTGGCCAGTAGTGCTAATAATTTTTCAGCCTTAAATAAATTGTTATCCAACATGGCCTCTATCGAGTATTCATCTTTTTCGCTACGAACATGTTTATGAGCAGCAAAATTGGCTACAATATGCCAAGGGCCTTCGTTTAAAAAAAGCTTTTCAAATACCGCATCCCCAAAATTTATGGGATAGGTTATAAATTCTTTAGGGATATTATATCCGCCCGAACTTCTAACATCTCTCACCAATTCCGTTAATCCATTTTCATTAATATCCACCACAAAAAGTTTGGCCGGATTAAACTTTAACATGGCCTTTATATAACTGCTTCCAATGGTTCCTGCCCCCCCAATTACCAATACATTTTTGCCATCAATGGCTTTGGCTAATTTATCGTGATTGGAAATTAAATCGTGCTTAAAAAAACTTTCGTTTCTGTAAGTAATATGTTGGTTTATAAAGTTTGGGATATTGAGGGTGATCATAGTATTAATTTGGGAATATTGACGATTTGAAAAGTTTTTGAAGGTTAATAATATTAGGTGCAAGCGAATAATCTGACTCTACTTTTTTAATCGCATTTGTAATTAAAAGTTCGCGCAACGTATTATCAAATAATATTTCAATTATAGCGTTGGCAATTTCTTTTTCATTTTCAGGTGATACAAGTAACCCGGTTTCTTTATGTTTTATAATATCAGGAATGCCAGCAAAATCAGAACCAATGACAATGGTTCCTGAAGCCATGGCTTCAATAATTACGGTGGGTAAGCCATCACGGGTTGATCTTGATGGAGGTCTGCTTGGCGTCACTAAAATATCAGCATTAGCAATATGTCTTAATATAGTTGGATTCTCGGCCCAATCTATCAAATTGACATTTTCTTCAAGGTTAAGCGATTTAATAAGTCTTTTTAGCAATTTTTTCTCTGGCCCATTCCCATATATATTGCATTTAAAATGCAATCCATAATCTTTCAAAATGGCACAAGAAAAAATAAGAGTATCAAACCCTTTCTTATCGAGCAAAGCACCCACAGCAATTATCTGTATTTCTTCATTTATTTTAAAACTTGGATTAAAAATGAATTCCTGTGAATGAACACCATTTGATATATAATGAAATTTACTTATGTCTTGTATTACACGATTATAAAACGGGGCCAATTCGCTGGAAATAGTTCTTAAAAAGATGGCTTTTTTTAGAATATTTTTTAAACAAGTTTGAGGGTAAAAGTGAGAATGAGTATGAAGTGTAATGCTAAACGATGTGTTTATCCTTTTGGCAATTTCATAAGCAGTATAAGTGGATAGAAATAAGTGATGAGAATGAATATGAGCGGTATTTCTATTAAGTTTCCAAACTAGGTTGTCAATAACCAGAGAGTTAAAAATGATTTTAACAATATTTTTTTTTGATAAAAGTTTTAAAGAAGTTTTATAATGTTTTTGAATATAGGATAGATTTTCCTATCAAAAGGCTGTATACGGTACTGGTGAAATAGGCAAGAGGGTTGGAAGAAGGATAAATAACTTCACTGTTTTCCAATACTGCATTATTATCACGTGACCAATTTAATATTTTTGGTGTTAGGCTAATTATCCTTACAGTATGGCCGTTTCTAATCAGTTCTTTTATTTCTCGATAAACGAATACTGTCGGTTTGGCGGGATAATTACTTAGGATGTAATCTATATTCATCGCGGGTTAAGAATAAATTTCAAGTTCCAAGTTCCAAGATCCAAATTTCAAGTTTCAAATTCCAAGTTTCAAGTGGGGGATATTTCATAATTTATTAATAATGGAAGCCAGAATGTGTTTTAATTCTGTAGATTCTTTAACTAAATATTCATTGCTTTCCAAATCTCCTATTTTCAAATGATTAAATATTCGAAGAAAGTAATTTGACTCTCTCATCTCCTTGAGTGAAATACCAATTTTAGTTTTTGTATCGGGTCGGGTTGGAGAACCTTGAGACTCTTCGTAATTAGCTCCGCTGGATGTTGATGATTTAACGAGTTGACGTTTCATATCCATTGTTTCAATAGAGTTTTTAACTGTACGTAAATACAAAATAACGTCAACAGCAAACTTTAATAATCTTTCACACAGGTCTTTTTTACTCTCCTTTTATGCTTTATTCTTTTTCTTGAAATTTGAAATTTGGGACTTGAAATTTGGACATTGAAAGGTAGTAATCTATCACAGAATGGGGTTTCCAACTTAGTTCCTTCCTGGCTTTTTCATCCAAAAACGTTAAGGTGGATTGAATCTTCCTTAATTTAATCGAATTGAAAGGCGAACCTTTTCCAAGAAAGTCTCCTGTTTTAGCCATGAAGTTAGCCATAAATTGAGGTATTATTAATGGAACCCGTTTGTTTAAATAAAGGGCAATGGCTAATTCCAATTCTCTGAAAGTGGGATTGTACCCATCCGTAAGGTTGTAGATTCCTGATTTTTCGAAAAGATTTGGAATTAAGGATGCCACATCTTTTGCCAATACTATTGATTTTCGGGCATCTGCATTTCCTATTGATAGGTACCAGCCTTTTTTAATTGCCCTAATCATTGAGCCTAAATTACCGGGTGGGTTATCGCCGGCAATAAGAGGAAGCCTTAAAATACAACATTTGACATTGTTTGCGTTGCAATAATCTTCAATGGCTTTTTCAGTCGATATTTTACTTTTACCATAGGGGTCAGTGGCTAACAAAGGGAAGGTTTCATTGATATTTACTCCTTCATTTACCCCGTAAACAGCCACGGAGCTAACAAAAACAATGCATTTAATATTAGAACCATTTTGATTGATTCCGTCCAGTAAATTTAATGTTCCCATAAAATTTGTTGAATAAAATAAATCTGCTTCTTTTTCTGTTTTAGGAACAACATGAGCCTTACCCGCACAATGAATAAGGTAGTCAAAATGGCCTGTTATTTTTGGAGCCCCTTCGCTTAAATCATGTATTATATCTGTTTTTTTTCTTCCTAATGTAATAGTCTTATAGCCCTTTTTGTCAAGTTCCGATTTTATATAAGTTCCCAGAAAACCTGTGGAACCGGTAAGTAGGGCTATCTTAGTGGAAGAGTTCAATATACTGGTAAGCTAAATGTTTAATGTTATGATGTTTGGCAATAAAGTCTATTCCCTTTTGCCCCATTTCTTTTCGTTCATCATCGCTTAAATTAAATAATTTGATTATTCCTTCTGCAATTGCTACTGCGGAATCTGGTTTTACAATGATACCACAGCCGGATAATTCCACTGGGTCTTTTATAAAATTATTTGAGTCCAAAACAGGTTTACCAGCTAACATATAATCAAAATATTTGTTGGCTGATACGCCGTGTTTAAATAAGGGTGTATCATTACGCCCTACAAAGCAAACATCAAATTTTTCAATGATAGTTTGAACTTGGTTTTTTCTTATTTTAGGTAAAAAAACTATGTTGCCATATGATTTGCTTTTTTCTACTAATTCATTTTTCAGATATCCATCGCCAACTATTAAAAATAAAAAACGTTTGTCGTCTTTTAATAAGGCCGCTGCTTCAGTAAAATATTCAAGGGCATTGGCTAATCCAATGGTTCCAGTATACCCGATGATAAACTTATTATCCGGGATGAGGGATAAAATGGAAGTGTCTATTTTTTCTTTTTTTAATACCGATTCATCAAGTCCATTTGGTATGTAAACAAATTTTTTTCCAGCCTCTGCTATGGCTTCCATATGATGTTTTGCATTTGGTAATAAGGAAACTATATGATTGGCTTTTTTATAGCCAAATTGTTCAAACCAACCAATAAATAGTGACAGTGGGTGGTATTTTGAAACATTTCCTAAAAGATTAAGGGTTAAAGGCCATATATCGCGAATTTCAAAAATGAGTTTT
>CANMPY010000047.1 GCA_947499775.1 Bacteroidota bacterium
TGTAATCGTAGGCAAATCAAATTTAGGTACCACAAAACTTTCAGTACCATCGCTTCTGCTATTGTTCGATCCTTGGCTTGCTCCATAACCTAACCCTCTGCGGGCAAAGGCTTTCCAAATAATATCCTGATTGGCTCCAGAGTTATTTAATTTATCGGCCAATAAAATAGCATTTCTACCATCTTCGAAACCAGGATTACATGGTTGTAATTTCATGCCATCGATTACCAATTTCATGGCCATGTTATTGCCACCTTTGCCAGTATATATATTATTATCGTAACCGTGTTTTGCTATCATATCCCAATACAAATCCCAAAGCATGCTGCACCAAACCGAGCCCACACCATGAGGAACCGAGAATGTCTGTATGTCCTTATATGTTACAGGATTTATGGTTAATGAGGTGCTATAAGGGTAATTTCGTATACCGCCACCATCTATTGCTTCATCTATCGCATAAGTCCCAATACCATGCTGGTCCGTTCCTTTGTCGCCTGATTTGTGTGTCATAACTAGGGCAAAAAAATCGCTCCATCCTTCGCCCATTTGTTCCTGATTGGTAAGGCAGTTTGTATTAGCTGGTCCACCAGTTAATCGGTTCGAAATGCCGTGACCATATTCATGTGAAATTATACCGTTGTCAAAATCGCTATCGTATTGTTTTCCAGCTGCCCCAACAGAGTCGTATAAACTTCCTTTAACAGTACCAGTTTTTAATGCATTTTTAATAATATCACCATCGGCTAGTGATACCATTATGGATGGAATGGTAATGCCCGTTCCACCTGTACCTCCCATAGTAATTGGGGCTTCAGCAATATTATTTATAACAATAACCGCCTTGGCGCCTGCATTTTGGGCAAATTGCACTTTCTCTAAAAATGTACATGAACCTCTATCAAGTAAGGCAATTTGATTATTTATAGCAGTTGCATTTTTTAAGGCGAGGCAAGCAAGGGTTGGGGTAGCACTTCCGTCATTTACCAAAATAATATTTGCAGTTATTGGAGTGGTGGTTAGTTTTGGCCCAAACCCAGCCAAGATAGAATTGTATTGTTTTGCAATACCGGTTGGTTGTGTAATTCGCAATAAATTTCCAGAGCTGCTCACGTTCCAAACATACATTTGCATACGTGGGTTTTGGCCATCAGGTGGTGTGGCAAAGTTTGCATTATTGGTTCCACTACCGTCTTGTGCTTCAGCATTTACTTCATCACTTCCTGCCCCTCCGCGTCCATAGTTATTAAATTGAAAATTGCCAGATTCATCATCAAATCCATAATGATACCAAACATCGTGCATTAAGTTATTCCAATAAAATAAGTTGGTAATAGCAGCGTCTAAATAATCGGTGTGGCGTTTGGTTTTGTCAAACGGAAAATTAAAATTAAGTGTCGAGCCACCATCAGGGCTGTATCCTGCAACATTGTCATTATTTTTATCTTCCGAAGCTAATACATTATTGCCACGGGTAATGGTGTATTCGTGTCCCACTGCGCCATTCACATCGTGCCAACTATATGGAGATGAAAGGCTATCGCTCGGATCGTTGAGCAAAGCCATGTTTCCATGACTTGGGCTTTCAACTGGCCGAGGTAAAACATTGTATTTTGCACTTGATTTACCTTCGCCCATACCTTCACCTGGTATAAAATAATTGGTCGATTCCGAAACTTTATTATCTAAGTGAGGCGCGTGGCAATCTACAACCCAATTGTTTTCATCCTCTATTTTACCGGTTTGTGCATTCACTCTAAGGTTCCACCAATTTTGCTCGTCGTGGGTTAACCAATTTACGTTCCATGTCAAAATCATTTTTTCGCCTTTTATGAGCCAAGTTTTATTGACAGTAATATCGCCTTGAGCCAAGGCAGCATCTCTAAAAATTGATTTAGATTCAAGCCTTGAAATAAGCTCCAATGGCTTTAAGACTGGAGACAGAGTAAATGTTTTATTTTTTTCAATAAGTGCATATTTGGCCGCATCATTTTCGCTAATTGAGGGGGCAATATTTTCTGTATTTGATTCTAAATTCTTAAAAAAAGTACTGTTTATGCTCACCACTTTACCATTTCTATCTAAGTGCAAACCTAAAACAGCATTGTGTATGGGAATAGATTTGTAGTATTGGTTAAAATAAATATGGGTTACGCCATTGCTATTGTCCTGTGATTGTGATGATAGTTTTATTTCGAGTAAATCATTTCCTTTTAGCCCTGTATTTTGAGTTAAAATTAGGGCGGTGTATTCCTCAATTGTTTTTGCTGTTTGTGCAAAAAGGGCCAATGGAGCCAATAGGAATAGAAAGAGTATGGTCTTATTTTTCATAAATGCTTTTTGATGAATTTAAGTATCGAAAGGGGTTTCAAAGGATTTTAAGTGTTTTGATGTTAATGTTACAAACCTACACTATTTTTTAGTCTTAAAAACCTGTGTTTATGTATCAATCGATTGGCTTTATAAACGGGTGTTTTTATAGCATTCGTTCTTGCTAACGTATTGTCGCAGCTATACATTATAATAATTCTAATCATCTGCTGCCTCTTTATCCTCGCTTAATTCGGTGAAATACCCGACATCGTCCAATTCAGCAGCAGAAACCCAATAGATGCCATGAAACTCATGAATAGCAATAGGGAAAGATTTCTTGGTGCCTTGGCCGGTAAAATCTAATACATTGTTATCGCCCAAATCAGATGAATAACAAGTATCTTCTATGATTTCAGTTATTGCATCAAGGGCATCGTTGTTAGTTGCCATTTTTGGTAAACTGATTCGAAGCGCAACTTTAGACTTACTGGAATTGGTTCCATAATAATTACTAAAGGATTTAATTTATTAGTTTCAGTTAAGGCAAATATATCCCAATACGCAATGAAACGGAATGGTTAATTAAAATTTATAGCTTTAACAGGTTGTATTCGTGCAACATACATGGCCGGAATGATTAATAACATGGTGCAAACCACGAATGTGAGCCCATTAATGCTTAAAACGTCTATTATCGAAATAGAAAACGGAACGTGCGAAACATAATACGTTTCTTCATTAAGTGTAATGAAGCCAAAATATTTTTGTAAAGTTCCTAAACCTAAGCCAATAATATTGCCTAGTACTAATCCTTTTACTAGATTTTTTGCTCCGTTATACAAAAATAATTGCCTAATTAATTTGGTTCGGCCCCCCATCGATTTTAGTAAACCTATCATTGGCGTTCGGTCTATTATTAAAACGAGTAGCGCTGTCATCATATTAACCACTGCTACTATAACCATTAATATAATGATAACCATCACATTCATATCCAATAATCCAAGCCATTGAAAAATTTGATTCTGTGTTTCGGTAATAGATTGTGCTTTTAATGTTTGGCCTAATTCTTCATCAATTCTTTTGGTGCGCTGTTCTAAATTGGTCATGGAATTAAACAGTACTTCGTATCCACTTATGCTATCGTAGCCATGGGTATAAATTCGCTGTATAAGTCGAATATCAGTGATGGCCCAATTTTTATCAATTTCATTGATTCCAGTATTGAAAATACCACAAATAATAGGTCTTCTTCGTCTCACTTCTCCGTCTTGAATAAAATACAGCTCTACCTTTTGGCCGGTATCAAGTTTAAGTCGATTGGCTGTAGTTTCAGAAATTAAAAGGGAATTAATATTGGAGGGGTCTGTGTTATTTAATCCTCGGCCACGCACAATATGTTTATTGATGAACCGATTACAATATTCGGGAGCAACTCCCTTGCACTGAATGCCTTCTGCTTCAGATGACGTTTTTAGTATGCCAGGTTTTTGGCAAAAAGGACTTAGGGTTACCACATAGGGTAATTGTTTTATTTTATTTATAAATGGCTGATTTTTAGGAAATAGTGCCATCTCTCCCGATTGATTAAGGTCTAGATTTTTAATTAAGAGATGACCATTAAATCCGGTAAGTTTTTGCTTTATTTCTATTTGAAAGCCTTTTACAATGCCGATGGCAATAATCATAACGGCAATACTAATAGCTACACTTAGCGATGCCATGCGTATGATTCTTTCGGTATAGGAATGGCCTGACTCGGATGAAAGTTTGCGCGCTAAATAAAGACTAAGATTCACTTTTTTTATTTTTTATAAACACACACTTTTGCATGTGAATTGCTTTCTATAATATTGAAATCGATTTCAATCAACAAAAATGCGCTATTTATTTCTGATAGTTTTAATATCTTGCTCCTATTTATTTATTAAAATGGGGTTTTCGGCGACAGCCAATCCAACGGTTTTTGGAATAAAAATTTTCACTAACAAATTGGCATTTGCATCGCATCCAAAACCTGTTAATGAACAAAGCAAATTTAAAATACAAGATACCTTAAGGCTTAAGCCACGTAACCAATTGGTTAAGCATAACGATTCGAACATTATTACAGGTGCTGAACAAACTGAAATTTATGGCCCTGTATTAAAAGGCAAGAAGGTGGCATTAGTCGTTAATCAAACTTCGGTTATAGGGCATACACATTTGGTTGATAGCATGCTGAGTTTAGGAATAAAAGTGCAAGCCATATTTGCACCTGAACACGGTTTTAGAGGCGATCACAGTGCTGGCGCAAAGGTGAATTCGGCTATTGACCAAAAAACCGGAATTAAAATAACATCGCTTTATGGTAAAAATAAGAAACCAACAGCCGAAGATTTAGCAGGAATAGAATATGTCGTTTTTGACATTCAAGATGTGGGGGTTAGGTTTTATACCTACATATCAACCATGCATTATGTAATGGAGGCTTGTGCTGAAAATAAAATACCTTTTATGATACTTGATCGCCCTAATCCAAATGGGCATTATGTAGATGGTCCTGTTCTGGATATCAATTTTAAGTCTTTTATTGGCATGCATCCTGTGCCATTAGTTCATGGCCTCACAGTCGGTGAATTTGCACAAATGATTCAAGGTGAAAATTGGTTAGCAAACGGTAAAAAATGCCAGTTAACCGTTATTAAAATAAAAGGATATACCCATGGTAGCTTATACAAATTACCCATTAGACCCTCGCCAAATTTATCTACTCAGGAATCTATCTACCTGTACCCTTCATTAGGGCTATTTGAAGGCACTAATGTAAGCGTAGGGCGAGGAACACCAACCCCTTTTGAATGGCTTGGAAGACCTGGATTAAAGAATGGAAGTACCGTATATACGCCCAAAAAAATACCTGGAGTAGCCGATGATCCTCCATATGAAGGAAAAATGTGCAGGGGAATACTTTTAACCGAATTCTGCAATCATTATCTGCTCGATTCTAAACAGATTTATTTGGAATGGCTACCGCTTTTTTATAAAAGCAATACAATTGAAAATGGTGATTTTTTTAAAAATTCATCCTTCGATCGTTTGGCGGGTTCCGACAAATTAAGGCTGCAGATTATTGCTGGTAATACATCGGCCGAAATAAGAGAAAGTTGGAAGCCGGGTTTAATAAAATATGAGGCCGTCAGGAAAAAGTACTTGATGTATGCCATGTAGAAGAGGTTAAAAAATCGAATTCCTTTTTGGGGGTTAGCGGGCATTGTTCTACCTTTGCCGCAGGTTTTTACCTAAATAATGATTGTTGAATTAAAAATACCCACAGTTGGTGAATCTATTTCGGAGGTTACGATTTCGAAGTGGTTGAAAAAAGAAGGAGACTATGTAGAAATGGACGAACCCATAGCCGAAATAGAATCAGATAAGGCCACGGTAGATCTTAATGCAACGCATTCGGGGGTGTTACACAGTTTAGCAGCAGAGGGAGAAGATATTAAAATTGGGGCCATTGCCGCCAAAATAGACACAGACGCAACGTCACCCTTGCCGGCATTAAAAGAAATAGCACAGGCACAACACGTTAAAGATATTAAATCCATTACAAGCGATTATGCTGTAAATTATGCTACCGGAACGCCATCGCCGGCAGCATCAAAAATATTAACCGAAAAAGGGATACCTACATCTGACGTAAAAGGAACTGGAAAGAATGGTAGAATTACCACATCTGATGCGGTAAGCGCCATGCCAAATATAGCGGATGCTAATAAAGCTCAAAAGGTTTTTGATAGTACTTTGGATATTACACGTGTTCAGCGCCGCGAAAAGATGAGTAATCTTCGAAAAGCGGTTGCCAAACGCTTGGTAGCAGCCAAAAATGAAACAGCCATGTTAACCACTTTCAACGAGGTGAACATGAAGCCCATTATGGATATTAGGGCCAAATATAAAGACAAGTTTAAAGAAAAACATGGCATAGGACTTGGGTTCATGTCGTTTTTTACCCGAGCTTGTGTTTTGGCATTACAAAAATTTCAATCCGTGAATGCCTATATCGATGGAACGGATACGCTTTTTAATGATTTTTGTGATATATCCATTGCTGTTTCTGGGCCTAAAGGATTGATGGTTCCCGTAATGCGAAATTGTGAGGAAATGTCGCTTTGGGATATTGAAAAACAAGTAGCCGCTTTAGCATCAAAAGCGCGCGAAAATAAATTATCCATTGAGGAGATGACTGGTGGTACATTTACCATTACCAATGGAGGTGTTTTTGGGTCCATGCTTAGTACTCCAATACTTAATCCGCCTCAATCGGCAATTTTGGGAATGCATAATATCATTGAGCGCCCAATTGCCGAAAATGGGATGGTTGTAATTAGGCCAATGATGTATGTGGCCTTATCGTACGATCATCGAATTATTGATGGGAGAGAATCGGTAGGCTTTTTGGTAATGGTTAAAAATTTGCTCGAAAATCCTCAATTGATGCTCACAGGTACCGATCCTTTGGATGCCTTAATGGGGCTTTAATTTTATTTTTCAATTACCTCCATCCAAAGCCTAAAACCCGTATTTACATTTGGTTTAGAATAGGTTTCGTGGCTCGAAATGGAAATATACCAGTTATTCGAATTCCACGACCCGCCTTTACTAATGCCCTCTTCAGCTATCATTTCAGCCACATTGCCCGAACAATTATATAAACCTAATAAATTTGGAAAGTATGACTTTATTGGCACAGGAATAATGGCGCCATCTACACCTCTGCTAATTGTGTAATCGTTATTTGGATATTTATAGGAATAATCGAATCCTGTTTTGAAATAATATTGTTCTTCTAAAGGGCAAAAATTTGCCAAATAACACCCCCTCGAATTTCTGCAATAGGGACCACCCCAAGGATACATATAATTTGTGTTGCCTCCTCTAGCCATCCATTGCCATTCCTTTGCGGTGGGCAATCGAAAATTAACTTTTTTGTATTTTCGTTTTTCAAGGGCATTATAAGATTTGGTAAGCCAAATACAATAGGCTTGTGCTGCTTGAAACGAAATATTAACAACAGGGTAATCGTTAAAACTTGAATGTTTTCCATACATTTCATAATATTTATATGGAAAATAAGCAGACCAGTTTTGATATTGGATTTGATTTTCAGGTGTATTGTTTTCAACTAAAAATGTGGCGTATTCACTATTGCTTACCTCAGTTGCGCCCACAAAATTCAGCGTGTTTTTGGCTGAGTCTAAAAGGGGTAACTGCTTGAGATGTTTTTTGAAAAATGAAGCATCTAATTTTTGAGGTTTTAATACATTTTTGAGTGAAATAATTTCAATAACATATCTAAATCCAATGTCGGCTGCAGCTGTTGAATCGCCATCACGAAAACCAGCTACATCAATACGCGCATTATACGGAGGTAAGTTCCAGCTTCCTCCTTTGGTTTTGCCGGTTTCTGATACCCATTCGGCAACATTTCCGCTCATATTATATAACCCAAACCCATTAGGCCAATATGAGTATACCGATGTGGTGATAAAATCAGATTTGATATCAAAATACCAATAAATGCCCGATGCCTTACAATTTAACCTCCATTTATTGAGGTCTTTGTTTTTGCCTGTGGTAATTCGAGGGGCATTGCCCTCCCAAGGATAAATAGTTGATTCGGGCAACCCACCTCTAGCAGCTATCATCCATTCCTCGGTACTTGGAAGCCGTACTACAAAACTATCAATGATAGAATTGTTTAAGGCAAAATAGGTTTCAAGGCTATCATGCAGCCATTCACAATATTTAGTGGCTTGCCTTTGAGAAATATTTACAAGCGGGTAATTTTTATAGGCGGGGTGTTGGAAATAGTATGTAACAAATGGTTCGCAAAAACTAGAATTGTTACGCCATTGTAGGCTGTCGGGGAGACTAGCTACGTAATTATCCGGCCTATTTTTTTTTAACCAATTTAAATACGTGCGGTATTCTTGATTAGATACTTCCGTTTCGGCCATATATAAAAAATTGCCTAAAATTGGTTTTACATTCGGAATCTCATTAGGCTTAATAAGTTTGGCGACTGGTTTTTCGTTTGGATAATTTATTGCAAATGAGTTAAGCGTACAAAAAATTAATATAAAATAAAGGATCAATCTCATGACGATGAAACGTTATTTTCTTCCCCTTATTGTAAACACGCGTGATACATTAAATCCGAAGCGCACATCGCCTTTGAGCCATTTCCCGGTGGTTTGAGTTATAAATTGTGGGTCGGTCATGCCACGCGAATTGGTAAAGTGAAGCTGAAACACATGGCCTCCTGTTTCGATGTCGAAACCTAAAGAAAAACTATTGTCATATTGTGGATTTATTTGGTTAGGCAATACATAGTAATATTCAGCATTTATCGAAACGCGAGGGGTAAGTTTCTGCCGTCCTCCAACGCCTATAGCAAGTACATCATTTTTGTATTTTATCGAATCAATTAAATTGCGATGAACCAATGTAGGGGCTATTTGTAACGATGTAGAAGTGTTGAATTTTCGTGCAATAAGGAGTTGATGGGTATAGGAATAGCGTGAGCTAATATAATTTTCTCGATTTGGATATTGCCATTTAAGAGTGGTTGCGGCCGAAGAAGCAACATAGGATAATGAAATTGGACAATTTCTTTTTCCAGTACTTTGCCTCAATACTTTTGCTTTTAAAAAACCATCATAGGTTTTGTCAACATTGGTATGGCCCAAACCCACCATTAGCCAAGGCAAAACGCCATAATCCAACCCAATTTTAACATTGGCTTGATCAAGCCCGAACCATTCGTACGTTCCGCCATTTAAGTTGCCGAATCGGTGGTTAATTCTAAAATCTAAAACTCCTGCTGCTTGATTTTCAATGCTATGTCCATTCATCAAGCGGGTTGTTTTAAACGTGGCAATTGTAAAATTTCGTTCTTCGGTGTGCTGTAAAAGTAACAGTAAGT
>CANMPY010000048.1 GCA_947499775.1 Bacteroidota bacterium
GTGCTTGTAAAGCACAAACGTATTAACGCTTTGATTTTTGAAATATTTAAAAAGTAAAGTGTCTGTTAAAATTTGAGATTTTGTTTTTAATAACGCTTTTGAAAGCAGAGCCGTTTGTATAGTCAGTTTTCCATTTACGGACTCATCGGTAGCGGTCCAAATTGGTCTAACGATTCCTTTGTGGGCTGCAATTCCATTGTAATCGCCAAAAAATATATCGTTTCCAGGCGGTAAAATGGGATAAGAATTAATTCTTTTTGTGACAAAGGATTGACCACCATCTTCGCTATATGCCACACAAACGTCCATTAATAAATTGGATGACGAAAGGCTTCGATCATAAAAAACAACGTATACCGTTCCGTCGGTTTGGTCAATGGCAATATGGGGCATAAACTGATCGC
The DNA here is from genome assembly GCA_947499775.1 of Bacteroidota bacterium. Lineage (GTDB taxonomy): Bacteria > Bacteroidota > Bacteroidia > NS11-12g > UBA9320 > JABWCE01. The sequence goes on from CANMPY010000048.1 coordinate 405, forward strand.
CCACTGAATTTGTGTTTACTGCTATTGCGTCGCTCCAACTATCGCCTCCGTTGTCGGAATATTTGAGTTTTATTTCGCCTCCGGTTAGTGGTAAATTTTCTCCCCAAAGTAAATAAAGTCGGTTTTTGTACTTTCCGCGTGAGTGGTCAGCTACTAAAAAGGGCAACCCATTGCTTCTGTAAATTTGATCAAAATTTAATGCCCAGCCACCCTCTTGTTTGCCAATGATACGATCGGTTCCCCATGTAAGTCCGCCATCTGTTGATTTGTCGAAATAAATATTTCCATATCCGCTCCAGGCTATATACACTTCGCCGTTTTTCCCAATGGCCGGAGTTGCACCTTCTAAGGTATTGTCGTCATCCAAACAATCGCCGGTAGTATCGCTAATTGTTAGTGCTGCTTCAAAACTCTGAGCTCCATTAACGGAGCGGGCAAATCGAATACGAGAACGATCCTTTACATCCGAACTTTCGTATTTGTCAAATTCTGTCCAGCTTAAATAGATATTATTACTATGCAAAACACTATGCTCGTCCTTTACAATCCAATGCTTATCTTGTATTTTGTCGTTATTAAACCCTGCTGTACACCCATTTGAAAAATTTAATCCGCCGTCATCACTTTTTTGCACTACAATGCGATCAATCCAATTCGGAAATTTTTTACCATTAGTAGCCGCCAAATGGCAAAAATAAAAATTACCGTATTCGTCTGCATAAACTACAGGGTCGCCATAAACTCCATAGCTCGAACGAAGTGATTTTATTTGCCATGTTTTTCCTGAATCGGCCGATACGTAGTGGTTTTTAATATTACTTCCTGCAACCATTTGGGCAGGATTAATCGGGTTGATATAAATAGACGGTTCGTTTGGACCAAAGGTTTCCTTGTCGATGGTAACAATTGAATATTGGGCAAATAAGAAACAATTTAATGAAAGTAGAAAAGCAGCTAGGATATATTTCATTTAAAGAATTAAGGATTTAACAAAAGTAAAGAAACTTGCAATAAAACCCCGACGGCACTTTCTTTCATTTTGCCGATTTTTTGGAATTCTATTTTTTGAGGTTTATATGGCAAATTGAAGACTAAAAATTGAAATAAAAAATGTTGGTTTGCATTTCCATTAAAAGCATGGCAAAACGCTATAAATACTTAATCATTGGTTCGGGTCCAACAGGGCTTGGAGCCGCTTACCGTTTGAAGGAATTAGAAATAACGGATTTTCGAATTATTGAACAAGAAAATTATATTGGGGGATTGGCCACAAGTTTTGTTGACGCTAAAGGATTTACTTGGGATGTAGGAGGACATGTGCAGTTTTCGCATTATAATTATTTTGATAAATTAATGCTTAAAGCTTTGGGGCAGGACGGCTGGCTTACTCATCAGCGGGAGAGCTGGGTTTGGATGAAGAACCGATTTGTACCCTATCCGTTTCAAAATAATATTAGGTATCTGCCTAAAGATAGTATGTGGAATTGCCTTAAAGGAATTATTCATAATTATCAAAATCCTCTCGCCCTTGGCGAGGCAGGCAAACCTCAGAATTTTGAAGAATGGATCATGGCTACGTTCGGGCAAGGCATAGCAGATGAATTTATGCTACCGTATAATTTTAAAGTGTGGGCCTATCCGCCTAAGGATATGGCTTATAACTGGATTGGCGAACGGGTAGCTGTAACCGACTTGCAACGCGTTACCGAGAATATACTTTTTGAAAAGGACGACTTAAGTTGGGGTCCTAATAACACCTTTCAGTTCCCGAAACACGGCGGAACAGGTGCCATTTGGAAATCTGTAGGGGAAAATTTAATTGGAAAGGATTATTTTTCATTGAATACCGAAGTTTTGAAAATTGATGCCGATGCTAAAACGGTTTACCTGAATAATGGAGAAAGTATTCAGTACGAAAATTTGCTCACTACCATGCCAATTGATATTTTATTTAAAACTATCGACAATGCTCCGCAAGAATTAATTGAAACATCAGCTCAGCTAAAACATTCCAAAACCAATATTGTAGGCATAGGGTTGAAAGGAAAACCAAAACCCGAATTGGCCACCAAGTGCTGGATGTATTTTCCTGAAAGTAACAGCCCATATTATAGGATTACCGTGTTTTCTAATTACAGCCCGAATAATGTTCCGGATATTAATACCCATTGGAGCTTGATGGCTGAAACAAGCGAATCTTCCGTAAAACCTGTAGACCGAGAAACCTTAATTAAAGACACCATCAAAGCCATGGTAGAAGATGGCTTGATAGAAAATGCCAGCGATGTGGTTTCCGAATTTATGGTGAGTTATGAATATGGGTATCCAACTCCTTCGGTCAATCGTGATGAATTATTAAACCCGCTTAGACCCTGGTTGGAAAACAAAAATATTTATAGCCGTGGCCGTTTTGGCGCATGGAAATACGAGGTAAGCAACCAAGACCACAGCCTAATGCAGGGCGTGGAATTAATCAATAAACTGGAATTGGGAGAGGAAGAGATAACGATTGATTTTCCTGCGGTGGCTAATGCAATGAAGGCAAAATAGATGCGATGGGAAATGACGACCATAAGCATTACTGTTAATAAAGGGTTGAACTTCATACCTTTGAATTAATAACAGGCTTAGAATGACTTACCAAACTTTATAAAAAATGAGATTTTTTTTAATATTTATATGGCTTTTGGTGGTAAAAGTGTCATTCGCTCAATATTATAGTCTTTCAGGCAGCATTACCGACATTTCAAAGCTACCACATATTGGCGCTACTGTAAAGGTCTTAACCAATGATTCGCAATTTGTGAAAGGTGACATAAGCAATGCAAATGGAAAATTTGAAGTTATAGGGCTTTTACCAGGAAACTATATCATAAGCATTACATCCTTGGGGTACGAAAAGGTTTATATATCAAAATCAATTGTAGATCATTCTGTTTTATTGGCCCCCATTTATTTAACATTAAGTGTATCAAACATAAAAGAAGTTACTATAAATGCCCAACAAAAATTGGGTGTGTTAAAAGGCGATACTTTGCAATACAATTCGGGCGCGTTTAAAACAAATACGGATGCAAATGCGGAAGAGCTGCTAACAAAAATGCCCGGAGTAACCCAAGAAGACGGAAAATTGAAGGTGCAAGGCGAAGTGGTTAAAACAGTTTTGGTAGATGGGAAGCCGTTTTTTGGCGATGATCCCAACGCGGTGTTAAAAAATATTCCAGCTGAAATTATAGATAAAATTCAAATCTTTGATCAAAAGAGTAGCCAAAGCATACTAACAGGCTTCGATGATGGGAATACGACTAAGACCATAAATTTTATTACAAAAACACAATTTAGAAATGGGATTTTCGGCAAAGTGGCTGGAGGTATTGGGCCGGAAAATAAATACAAAGCCACGGGTTCTATCAATTTTTTTAAAGACAAGCGCCGAATAAGCGTATTGATAAATAGCAATACAATAAATGAACAAAATTTTAGTGCCGAAGATTTAGTAGGGGTAATGAGCGGCTCGTCTAATGGAGGGAGTATGCGATCGGGAGGAGGAAGTGGAAATGCTGGGACAAGTGGATATTCTCGTGGAGGTAGGTCATCTGGAAGCCAAGGAAATGATGGTGGAAATTTTTTGGTTGACTCGAAAAATGGAATTGCAGCTACGCAATCATTTGGATTAAATATGGCCAATTCGTATAAAAAACTTGATATTAGCGGAAGTTATTTTTTGAATTATTCTGACAATACAACTATCAGCAGATTATATAGGCAATTTATAAGTAACCAAACATTGGGATTAAATTATAACGAAAACAGCAATGCACAGTCATACAATACCAATCATCGCTTAAACCTTAAGTTGGAATGGAAACCAAATTCTAACAATTCAATAACATTCCAACCTAAAATTTCACTCCAATTAAATAAAGGCAATAGCGACTTGAATGGAAAAAATATGCAGAACGGCATTTCAATGCTTTCTGTTCAAAATAAATATGAAACTAATTTAGATGGGCTAAATGCTTCACTCCCGCTGCAGTATAAGCATACCTATGCCAAAAAAGGCCGATCCTTGTCTTGCCATTTCAATCCTGGATACAGCTCTATAAATGGAACTAATAAAATTAGGTATTCAACCTCCGATATGCTAACAACCGACACGGTTAATCAACATGGTAATTTGAATAAGGAGGGTTTAACGGTATCGTCGGCAATTAATTATACAGAGCCTATTTCTTTAAAAAGTCAAATTCTATTTACTTTAAGCGCAGCCTTAAATCAGATGAATTCGGAAAATAGAACTTTTACACAACCCTTACCCACTATCCAAGAGGCTATAGATACGTCATTATCAAGTATTTTTAAAACAAGGTATTGGTCGCAAGCCATTGGCACAAGCTATAGATATCAGGTAGAAAAATGGAATTTGAATTGTGGATTTTCAGTTCAAAGGGCCCAATTGAATAACACTCAATTATTCCCTTTAAGTCCTATTTTGCCAAAAACCTTTTATAGCTTGCTCCCAAATGCATCGTTTCATTATAAAATTAATATGCAGAAAAATCTGCGGTTGAGTTATAATAGCTCAAATAATGTCCCATCAATTGACCAACTGCAAACCGTTATTAATAACAAAAATTCGTTGTTGCTTTCAACAGGTAATACCGATTTAAAACAGGATTGGCAAAATAATCTAAGCGCGCGTTTTACAGCGATTAATTCGAAAAGCAACACAGCTCTGTTTTTATTATTGAGCGGAAGCGTTTATAAAAATTACATTGTAAACAGTACGTTTATTGCTCAATATGACACGTTTATAACGCCATCGGTTTTATTAAGTAAAGGATCGCAGCTCACTAAACCTATAAATATGGATGGTTATTTTAATGTCAGGTCGTTTGTGAATTATTCATTCCCGGTCACTAAAATAAAATCGAAATTAAACTTCAATTGTGGGGCATTTTATAGCGAAACGCCAACTACCATTAACCAAAGAATAAATTTTGCCCAATCATCCAATGCCAACGCAGGGGCCTCAATTGTTAGCAATATTAGTGTAAAGCTAGATTTTACATTGGCGTATAACATAGGCATTGGCATGGTTACCAATAGTATGCAAAGGCAATTAAATAGCAGGTTTATAAATCAAACCACAAAATTTAAAATTCAGGCAAATCCATGGAAAGGCTTAATACTCGTTACGGATTTAAGTTATCAAAACAATAAGGGGCTTTCAACCCAATACAATATAAATTATTTGCTTTGGAATGCAGCACTTGGTTATAAGTTTTTAAAAGATAAACAAGCCGACATTAGATTGAGCGTGTTTGACGTAATGAATCAAAATACAAACCTTGTGCGAAATATTACAGAAACGTATTACGAAGACATTCAAACCAATAGCTTGCAGCGCTATTTTATGGTTACCTTTACATATAATCTAAAATACTATAAAAACACAAAATATAAGTAACACGATTTTCAATTAAGCTCATAAATACGATGGATGATACGATAATTAATCATTCCAAATATTATCGGTCGTTGCATTATGGCAGCTCTGACATTGGCCAGATACAATGGGTGAGGCCATATATTTTTTAACACCTTTGTTATTCTCATGTACAGGGTAGAGTCCCCCATCAAAGTCAATAGGTTCTGTTGTGTAAAAATTTCCTTTTCCGTCCACATCTATCGAGTATTTCAAGGAGCCTTGTCCATTTGGTGAGGTGTACAAGTGTATTTTCCCATCAGGGTTTTGTGAAATTTTATTAGCCTTATAGACAGAACCAGCCAGATTAAACCATCCCTCACCTTTACCACCTGAAAGGTGGCAATTCATACAATTCATCCCATTGTTATGGCTTTCATCTTCACCGTTTTTACTTACTTTTTTTTCGTGTTTGTATAATTCATAATGGCTGCACGATGCGATAACCAGGGCAATACAAACAAAGAAATAAACAAGAATAAAGTGCAGTTTCATCTATTTTTTTTTTAACAAAATTAATATTTTTTAGATTCAAAATGTAAGCGTATAGCCATTAAGTATACGAATAGGATTTACTATTTGCCAGATGATTGTGTGCCAAATATGTTAATGACTCCTTTGTAATTTAAATTAAGTTTGCATAATGGATCAATATGAGCAATTTTTAAAATTTGTATATGAGAACGGTACTGAAAAATCGGACCGAACTGGAACAGGCACACGAAGCTGGTTCGGTGGACAGATGCGATTTGATTTGAAAGATTCTTTTCCATTAATTACCACAAAAAAGGTACACCTCAAATCTATTATTTACGAATTGCTTTGGTTTATTAAAGGCGAAACCAATACGAAATACCTAACTGACCATGGCGTGAGTATTTGGAATGAATGGGCAGATGGAGAGGGTAATCTTGGCCCTGTATATGGCAAGCAGTGGCGAAGTTGGGAGGGAGCCGATGGCCAAACTTTTGACCAGCTTAAAGATGTTATAAATACCATAAAAACGAATCCCGATAGCCGTCGTATAATTATTAGTGCCTGGAATGTTGCGGATATACCAAAAATGGCATTAGCGCCTTGTCATTGTTTTTTTCAGTTTTATACCACACCTCCCACACCTGAGCAAAAGGCAAAAGGGCTAAATGGGTCTTTATCGTGCCAATTGTATCAACGCAGTGCTGATCTGTTTTTGGGTGTTCCATTTAATATTGCCAGTTATGCCATGTTCACTCTGATGATGGCCCGTGAATGCAATATGGAAGCCCATGAGTTTGTACATACATTTGGCGATGCCCATATTTACAGCAACCATTTTGAACAGGTTGAATTGCAACTCAGCCGTGATGCTCGCCCATATCCAACCATGGCATTAAACCCGGCTAAAACATCTATTTTCGATTTTGATTTTGAAGATTTTGAGGTAAAAAATTATGACCCTCATCCAGGGATAAAGGCACCAATAGCGATTTGAGAATATTATGGTATCAGATTTAATAAACCGATAATCTCCTTATCAGAAATATCAGATTGTTCTGATTTGTCATAAACTGAAAGTATATAAACCGTATTTTCTCGCCATTGAATATAGGTTATTATTCTTGCTCCTCCAGATTTTCCTTTATTTTTTGATGCTATAGAAATCCTTATTTTGAAACAGTTATTTCCCAAAGGTACACCTTGAGCCGGCTCTTTTTCCAAATTGGAAAACAAAGTGTAAAGTTCTGACTTTAAAGAAGGGTATTTTTTTGCAAGGCGTTTTGCTTGTTATTTTGAAATAAGAGGTAACCTCTACATTATAATTCATTCAAAAAATCTTTTGCTGATTGCAATTTTATCTTGCCTTGCTTAGCTAAAGTTACTTCATCAACCGCTGCTTTTAATTCTTTCATAAATAAGGCTTTACTGGGACTTAAAGGTTTGGTTTTTACAAAGGATAAATTGCGAAGCAATTCCATCACAAAATCCACTTTGTTCTCTTTTATATCAATGATTCCTTTCATTTACTGTTTAATATCAAAAGCGAAGGTAAATATATTTTTGAGGTTTTAAAAAAATTAAAAGTCAATTATGGGGATTAAGGAGCCGATAGCAGTGTAGGCTAAGTTTTAATTTCAATTGAGGAAATGAAACACACCGTTATAGGTTTTACGAATGCTATTGCATTGAAAGGTAATAATTAATTTGTAATAGTATATTCCCTGATTGTGATTATTAGCGCTTATTAATTTAGTAAATGTAAAGCGTGTATTTTTCCCCTCATCAATTTTTTCACCCCATCGGTTAAATAGCATCCATTCTATTTCTTTAATATTAGAGGGGTCGTTAATTTCCCAATTTTCATTAAGCTGGTCGCCATTTGGAGTAATGGCATTGGGTATAAATAATTCTGTTTTCTTTTCCGTATATAATACCTCAAATTCTTCGTTAAGCGTTTGGCATTGGTTGCTAAACTGAATTTTATAACTTTCGGGCCTCGATATCAGTCTGTTTAATGAACCAAATCCATCGCTCCATTTAAAACTTGAACCTAGTTGCAATTGAAAAGCGGTATTAAAGGTTTCACTTTGGGTGCACAATATTATGGGTGAATTATTTACCTGAGGATAAAGTTCATTTATTACATTCACCTTAAAGGTATCCTTGTAATTCCAGCATTTATCGGAATAACTTACCGAATAAATACCATGTTTATTGGTTTCAAACTTATGTCCTATTGTGTTATCACTCCAATTAACTTGTTTAAAATTTGAAGGTATTTTAGTGGAAAAAGAGCCATAGTAACAAATGGTTGAATCCTTTATTTTATCAATTTTTGGGAAATTAGGAATTATCAGAATCTTACTTGTTGAATCCATTGAATTGCACCGCCATCGGTAAATCAGTTGAATTTTATAAACGCCGGGCTGTGTTGGAACAAAATCTGGTGAAATAGAATAAGAGTTTAACAAAATCGTATTTTTGGAATCTTTAATAACCCAACGATACGAAGCAAAGCTGTCTATATGATTTGTTTTTAAAGTAACCATTTCATTTATACATACCGTATCTTTTGATTCTATTCTGAAATGAGGATGGTAAAGTGCGGTGTTTGCGCGAGATGTAAAGGCATCGCCATGTAAAGGAATTATCTTGGTTAGAAATAGATTATATTTCAAGTCTCCCATTTTTTTTACCAAATAACTTAGACCAAAAGTGGTGGTAAAATACAAAATTTCATCTGGGAATAACTTAAATGGTCCGTATTGATTTTCACCTAAGCTAGATTTTTCAATCATCCCAATTAATTTTTTAGATTTTAGTATGGAATCACTTAAAAGGTATCTGAATGAATACTGAAGC
>CANMPY010000049.1 GCA_947499775.1 Bacteroidota bacterium
AGTTCACCACGAATAATTGGGATGAGCCCAAATAAAGTTATATCATTAGGATGGGATCATGAATTTAAACAAAAATTAGAATCATCGCCCCTTGGAAGTTTTAACAAAAAAGAAAACACAACGTATACCGAGTCGGCAACCTTTAAACGGGTAAATGGATTAAGATTTACCGCCAAAGCGCCCCTAATTAATAAACCTAAACTCATTTGGCAGCTTGGACTCAATTATTGGCGATCGGATTATGTAATGAAAACCTATGATTACGACACCAACAGCCATCGATTCGGGGATCACTTAACGGTTAATGGATTAAGAAGTTCAGGCATAAATACCTCTATTTATAAACCCCTCAATGAAAAACATTTTATCATCGCACAAATTGGAGCTGACTTAAACGGGATGTATTCATCAAAAAACAGGCAACCGTTAAGCACCTTAAAATATTCAATGCTTGCCATGTACGGCCAAAAACCGAGTGATAGAAAGCAATGGGCTGTTGGTGTTGTGAGAGCTTATGGGGCCGGAGAGGCGAGCATTATGCCACTGTTTATGTTTAACTATACCGATCCTAGTAAAAAATGGGGTGCCGAAATTATGCTTCCTGCAAGAGCGTTTTATCGACGTGTATTAACAAAAAATAGCTTGCTGCGTGCAGGCCTCGAATTGGAGGGAGGGAGTTATAGAATTACCGCATTAAACCCGCTCTTTTGCGGAGGATATTTAGAGTTGCGGCGTGGGGAGTTGAGAACAAAAGTTGAATACCAACGGAAGCTATACAAGTCGTTTTGGTTGGCTGCTCAAACAGGGTATGTCTATAGTGTAAACTATAAAGTGGATTCAATAGGCACAGGTGAGAAAGAGAATACGCGAGGATTTTTTGGCAAACAACCCTATGCCATGTTGAATAACCTATCAAATTTTATGTTTCTAAATTTCAGTATAAACTATGTGAGTTTATAGTGTTTGTATAAAAATTAGATTTAATCAGTAAGCAGAGTTAGCCATCGGTAAAAGTTAACCATCGGTTTGCAAAAAATAATCTCCAAAAAACTCTAATTTTGAGGGTTTATACAAAGCCCAATTATTCATGCAACTTTCCGAAAAGGCAACTATTGCTTTTCTGTATTCTATTGTCAACCATCCTTATTTAGGGCTAATTATTGAGCCTTATTTGGTAGAAGTTACCCCATTAGGGAATTTTTCACTGGCCCACCAACGCCTTATATCCGCCAACACAAAATTATACAGTCATTTACTATGCGACGATGATTATAAAGCCATAAAAATATTGGAAGAAATAACTCCCGAACGGTTGGTTAAAAAATTTTATACGAAAGGAAGCATCAGACCAAAAGAGTTTTTTGAAAAAAAATGCGATGAAACGATGTTAAAAACCATCCTGAGGCCATATATAGAAAGGAGGTTATCGGAAGCCTTAGGGCTAATAAATGAACTAAAATTATATTTTTCGAGCGAAACTAAAAACCCTACAGCCAAGCATATAACCATCATTAAAGAAAATGTGAGTGTGTTATTTCATTTCAACAGAAATGAAACAGAAACGCGCTATTATGCCACGATAAAATGCAATAATGAACGGCTCAAACTGCTTGGAAACAGCTCTATATTAACCTATAACCCAGCCCATATTATCATTGATGATAAACTAATTGTATTAGACGATGTGGATGGTAAAAAATTAGAACCTTTTATTACCAAATATTATATTTCGGTAGCCCATCGGTCGGAAGAACTCTTTTTTAAAAAATTTGGATTAGAGCTTATTGAAAAATTTAATGTAAAATCGGAAGGATTTCAAATTATTCAAGAAACACATAAAGCATCGGCTATTTTAAAATTCGAACGTATTATAAACAATGAGTATGGGTTTATATTATCGTTCAAATACGATGGCCATGTATTTCCATACCATTCCAAAAAGATGGCTCATGCCATTTACGAAAAACAGGGCGATTTATTTAGTTTTAGAAAAATTAGGCGGAGCCGTGATTGGGAGGAACATAAGCGTGAGTTTATTGAATCGCTGGGGTTAGTTCAGATGGATGGGTCTGTGTTTAAACTTAAGGAAAGCATTAAAGGGATTATTCGATTAGAAAGTGATTTGCACGAATTATCTCAAAAATACCAAACTATTGAGTGGCTTGAGCAACAAAAATCAACCTTAAATGGAAGAGGGTTCGAGATCAATCAAAATTTGGGTAAAGAGGTGTTTTTTTTAGGAGAAAAAAACTTAAAGATAGAAATTACAAAGCAAGCCGATTGGTTTGATTTGGAAACGAGAGTATGGTTCGGCGCTTTTGATATTCCATTTATAGCACTTAAAGAAAATATACTAAAAGGCAATCGAGAATTTATTTTGCCAAATGGCGAAATTGCACTCATCCCGGAGGAGTGGATGGCCAAATTTCAAGGCATAATGAGGTATGCCGAAGGCGGTGAGAACCTTAAATTAAAAAAAATACATTGGGGTTTGTTAAGTAGTTTCGAAACTACCGCTGGCATACAGTCTAAACTCGAAGGACTTAGGGCCTACGAAGAAATAGCCGAAAAACCATTGCCAAAAGGATTTGTTGGCAAATTGCGCGATTATCAATTATCGGGATACAATTGGATGTATTTTCTGAAAGACTTTGGATTTGGAGGTTGCTTAGCCGACGATATGGGGCTAGGCAAAACGATACAAACCCTGGCTTTGTTGCAAAATGAAAAAGAGAATAGCGATAGCAAGCTATGCGATGAAATACCGAGTGCTCGTTCGGGCACTCATCAATTATCCATTTTTGAACCTTCGAAACCGGTGTCTGAATCTGTATATACATCGGTAAATACATCCTTATTGGTGGTTCCAACTTCACTTATTTATAACTGGGTAAATGAGTCCAAAAAATTCACACCAAACCTAAACATATATATACACAGTGGGCAATCGCGGCTAAAAGAGCATGAGCATTTTGAAAATTATGACTTAATTATTAGCACATATGGTACGGTTAGAAATGATAAAGATTTGTTTGTCAATTTTAAGTTTCACTATATAATACTCGACGAAAGCCAAAATATTAAAAATCCACATAGCCAAGTATCCAAATCGCTACGCCATTTACATAGCAATTATAAATTGGTGTTGACAGGTACACCCGTTGAAAATACAATTAGAGATATGTGGTCGCAAATAAGTTTTGTAAATCCAGGCTTGCTTGGTGGTCTCAAATTTTTTGAAGACACTTACGTAATCCCAATCGAACGCGATAAGGATGAGTTAAAGTTAGAAGAATTAAAGGCCCTAATAAAGCCCTTTTTGCTTCGAAGAACCAAGCAGCAAGTAGCTAAGGAACTGCCTGAAAAGACCGAACAAATTCTATATTGTGATATGACTCCAGAGCAAGAAGCATTATACGAAGAAACGAAATCTCAATTTCGCAACCAGGTTTTAGAAACGATAGAGTCGGTTGGAATTAATAAAGCCAGATTCAATATCATAGCCGGTCTTACCAAATTAAGACAGCTTGCCAATCACCCTTATTTGGTTGATAAATCTTATGAAGGAAGCTCGGGTAAATTTATTGAAATAATGACGCGTATAAAAACAGCCATCGAGAGTGGTCATAAAATTTTGATTTATTCACAGTTTGTTCAACAACTTCAAATCATAAAAAAATTCTTTGATCAAGAGGGTATGGCGTATTGTTATTTCGATGGGAGCTTTCAAGCCAAGGATCGCCAACAGCAGGTAAAACTTTTTCAGGAAACGCCCGAAATTCCTTTATTTTTAGTATCCCTAAAAGCTGGAGGTGTAGGATTAACCCTTACTGCGGCCGATTACGTATTTATTATTGATCCATGGTGGAATCCATCCGTAGAACGCCAAGCAATTGATAGAACGCATCGAATTGGGCAAACCAAAAATATATTTAGCTATAAATTTATTACAAAAAACACAGTAGAAGAAAAAATACTTAGTCTGCAAAACAAAAAATTAAATTTAGCATCAGACCTTGTTTTAGCGGAGGAATCATTCTATAAAACATTGAATATAAATGACATTAAAAGCATATTAGGATAAAACATGTTATAAGTTAATTTAATAATTTTGAGGGGTGAGTTGTATGCGGTGTTTGTTCTTATTAAACGCAACTAAATAATATATAATCTATGAAAAAAATCATTTACCTGTTCGTATTAAGTTTAAGCTTTTCGGTGGCAAAAGCGCAGAGTATTCCTAACGGTAGTTTTGAAACATGGTCAACCGGAACGCCTAATCTACCATTAAGTTGGACATCAGCAGGATTATTGGCTAAAATTAGTTCCATCACAGTTAATTCGTCCACCAAACTTCCAACCCATCAGCTATTATGCATCGGACTTGGAAATGCAGTAGTTGGCACTACCGGTATAATAGGGCAAGTTTATCAAAAATTTCCCTTTACCACCCGACCAAAATCAATTCGATTCGATTGCATGTATTTCCCAAGTACCAGTGTTCCTGGGCAATTTGCAGGGGTTCAAGTAATAATGACAAAATGGAATGGTACATCTCATGACACTATAGCCAATGGCACAATTACACTTAATGGTGCGGCTATTATTGATTGGGCTTCGGTTGCTATTGATTTAGCGCCACTGTATAAATCAGGTGTTACCGCTAATCCTGATTCGTGTTTTTTGCGATTTAGGTTATTTCCTAATTCATTCGGACAGGTTTCGGCTAATGCCTTGATGTTTATAGTAGATGCGGCTAAGTTTTCGGATAATGCAGCTTCGTTTGAAGAGTCTATCGCCAATATTGGGCGACCAAGTCAGTTAACACTATATCCAAATCCTGCAAAAAGCGAAACTAAAATCAGTTTTACCATGAAATGCAATTCAAAGGTTAGGGTAGATATTATGGATTTAGAAGGTAGAATTGTAAAGCAGGTTGATCCAACGGATACATTTTCAGGAAAAAATGAAATGAACTTGGATTGTGATGGAATGAAAAACGGAATATATATTGTTAAGTTAACATCTGAAAATGGGGTTAATTCAACTAAATTAATTTTAGCGAAATAAGGAGATAGGATAAAAAAACCGCCTCTGCAAATGAGGCGGTTTTTTTTTGCAATCTTTGCAACAATTTAATAATAAAGAATAATGTCAGGACACAGTAAATGGGCAAACATTAAACACCGTAAAGGAGCTCAGGATAAAAGAAGAGGAAAATTATTTACCCGAATAATAAAGGATATAACAATTGCGGCTAAAAGCGGAGGTGAAAATCCGGATAGCAACCCATCTTTGAGGCTAGCTATGCAAAATGCAAGAGGGGCTAATTTGCCAAAAGAAAAAGTTGAAAATGCCATAAAAAAAGCCTCAGGAGTAGATGCTGCAAATTATCAGGAATTAACTTACGAAGGATATGGTAATGGCGGAGTAGGTGTATTTATTGAAACAGCAACCGATAACGTAAACCGAACGGTAGCTAATATTCGCAGCATTTTTATGAAAAGTGGAGGAAACCTTGGTACAAATGGATCTTTAAATTTTGTATTTGTTCAAAAAGGGATTTTTATTATTTCGAAAGACAAAATAAAAGGAATGAATGAGGAAGATTTAGAATTCGAATGGATTGATGGCGGAGCCGACGATATAGAAAAAAATGAAGAAGCGTGGGAAATATCCACAACGTTTGAAAATTTTGGTACTATGCAAAAAAAACTTGAAGCGATGGGGATTGAAGTTGAAAATGCTTCCCTGCAACGCCTTGCCCTAACTACTAAAATATTGCCAATCCCTCAAGCCATTAAATTTTTAAAAATGATTGATAAGCTTGAAGACGATGACGATATTAATACAGTATATCACAATTTAGAATTAACGGAAGAGTTGATTGCCGAATTGGAAAAATAAAATAGTAAAGCGTGCAGAGATTTTAAGTACAGAGAAATGATACTATGAATATATTTGCAAAGTTTAATATTGTCAATTCTTTAAAGTCACATTTCTGAATACTCTGTACTAATAATCTAATATCTAAAAAATGAACAAACGCGAAAAATTAGAATATAAAAGGCAACAAAGCCTGCTTGGAGGTGGAGCTGATAGGATAGAATCGCAGCACAAAAAAGGCAAACTTACAGCAAGAGAGCGTTTGGAATTATTGCTTGATGAAGGCAGTTTTGAAGAAATAGATGCATTTGTAAAACACCGCAGTACCGATTTTGGAATGGAGCACGTTCATTTTCCAGGCGATGGCGTTATTACTGGATATGGCACTGTAAATGGGCGATTGATGTTTGTTTTTTCTCAGGATTTTACGGTTTTCGGAGGGTCGTTAAGCGAAACCCATGCTGAAAAAATATGTAAGATAATGGATATGGCCATGAAAAATGGCGCGCCAGTAATTGGGTTAAATGATAGTGGTGGTGCTCGAATTCAGGAAGGAGTAGTTTCTTTAGGAGGCTATGCTGATATTTTTTATCGAAATACTTTGGCAAGTGGAGTTATACCTCAATTATCTGTTATAATGGGCCCATGTGCAGGAGGAGCAGTTTACAGTCCTGCAATTACCGATTTTATTATGATGGTTGAAAAATCATCGTATATGTTTGTAACCGGACCCAATGTGGTAAAAACCGTGACCAATGAGGAAGTAAGCAGTGAAGAATTGGGTGGGGCTTCGGTTCATGGTACCAAATCAGGCGTATCGCATATAAGCGCTGCCAATGAATTGGATGCCATGAATAAATTGAGAAAACTAATTAGCTATATCCCACAGAACTGCGAAGAGCGACCTCCATCCGAAGCTTATACATTAACAAAAAACGAACTAAGGGAGCAATTAGCAAACGTAATTCCTGAAAATGCAAATCAGCCCTATGATATTCGAGAAGTGATAGATGGGGTTATAGATGAAGATAGTTTTTTTGAGATACACAAAGAGTTTGCAGAAAATATTGTAGTTGGATTTGCGCGATTAGCAGGTCGGAGTATTGGGATTGTAGCCAATCAACCTGCATTTTTAGCGGGAGTTTTGGATGTAAAAAGCAGTCAGAAGGCAGCCCGTTTTGTCCGATTTTGCGATGCCTTTAATATACCTTTATTGGTTTTAGAAGATGTTCCTGGGTTTTTGCCAGGTACCGATCAAGAGTGGAATGCCATTATTACCAATGGGGCTAAATTGCTTTATGCATTTTGCGAAGCAACTGTTCCAAGAGTTACGGTAATTACACGTAAAGCATATGGAGGAGCATATGATGTAATGAATAGCAAACACATTGGAGCGGATATGAATTTTGCTTGGCCAACAGCAGAAATTGCGGTAATGGGCGCAAAGGGTGCAGCTGAAATTATTTTTAAGAAAGAGATTAGTGAAGCGGCTGATTCGGCTGCAGCTTTATTACAAAAGGAAGCGGAATATGCTGGCATTTTCGCAAACCCATACCGTGCGGCTGAAAGAGGATTTATTGACGAAGTTATTTTACCCGAAGAAACCCGAATAAAACTTATTAAGGCCTTTAAAATGCTCGAAAATAAGGTGGCTAATTTGCCTAAGAAAAAGCACGGAAACATTCCTTTATAAAACCACATTCGGGAGCAGTTATAAAAATATCCAGATAGGGTAACACATAAAATGGGTTGCCATTAAGGGTGAAGAATCTGTTGCTTTGGAATAACTTTGGTTGTAAAATTTCTATGCCCCTTCGCGGCATTCGCAGGCTCTTATTATTCTCCGTTTACCAAATCGGTTTATTTTCAACCAAGGCTTATTCTTGTCGAAATAAAGTATCCATACGGGTTTGCCATTGTTGTATCGAATTTGCTTGGTCATACTGCCATCGGTTTGATACCAAGTCCAAAGTTTATGTCGTTTTTGATTCTTAAAATACCCTTTTGTTAAAACGGTTTGGTTTTTATATTGGAAATACCTTCCATTTTGAGTTGAATCGGAGTTGCCTATTTGGGAATAGGCCCCGTATGAAAAAAAACAAACCGTACATAAAAGGACTAGCCTAATCATCGTGTATTAATCAATGATTGACAAACTAACCCCTGAATAATAAAGGATTAATATAAACGTACCAGCTAGAATACGGTAGTAGCCAAAAAATTTGAAGCCATATTTTGTTAAAATATTAATCATAAACCGAATAGCTATGAGCGATACGATGAAAGCTACACTATTGCCAACAGCAAATAATTTCCATTGCTCGGCAGTCAAGATTCCACCGTTGTCAAAATAATCATAAAGTGATTTTACAGTGGCGGCAAACATAGTGGGCACAGCCAAAAAGAATGAAAATTCAGCTGCGGCCTTTCGTGTTAGCCCTTGGCTCATACCTCCAATTATGGTGGCAGCTGAGCGCGATACACCTGGAATCATGCTTATGGTTTGAAATAACCCAATTACAAGAGCATTTTTATAGGAAGTGTGTTCTACTTTATTGCTTTCACTTTTATCGAAAAAACGATCAATACAAACCAAAACCAGTCCTCCAATAATTAAAGCAAATGCTACAACGATTACATTTTCGAGCAGCCCATCAATTTGTGATTTAAATAAAAGGCCAAGTATCACAGCTGGAATAAAGGCAACAAATAACAAGTAATAAAATTTGACCGATTGAAAAAACCGTTTCCAATACAAAGCCACAACTGCTAGGATAGAACCCAATTGGATGCAAACTGTAAATAACTTTACAAATTCATCGGATTGGATACCCATAAATGAGGAGGCAATAATCATATGCCCCGTGCTACTTACCGGAATATATTCGGTAATACCTTCAATTACAGCGAGGATGATGGCCTCAATTAGCCCCATCAGAATTTTTTGGTTTATACATAATAGCAAAAACACCTAATAAAAAGCCACCAATTACTACTATTGGAGCCAACGTAATTCTGCGAAAACTGTATATATCCTCCTTGCCACCCCACATTAATAAAAATCCGACTACAACTACGGCAAACGCACAAGCTGTAAGGATATAGTTTTGTTTAGAAAAAACCATATCAATTTTACTGGACGGCGTTTCTTTGGTAACGGCTTTGCTTTTTTCTAGATTTTTTTTGGACATAAATATTTTTTAATAAAGATCTTCAATGTTAGAATATAAATAGCGTTTGGTACTCCAATAGGTACAAATTGTGGCAATGAGTAACCCTATAGCAAACA
>CANMPY010000050.1 GCA_947499775.1 Bacteroidota bacterium
TATACATTTTGAGTGGCTTTGGCAAACACTTTAGCTTTTTCAATCTCCATGTTTTCATCAAATTCGAGCACAACCATATCGTGAATTTCAATTTTCATAATAGCAGCATCCGACCCTCCGCTCTGACCATTAGCTGCAGCTAAGATGTTTAAAGCAACCCCTCCAGCACTTACCGATTTTTTGAACTGTTCGCCAATAGCAAAAAGTTTGCCATCGGCTGTTCTTACCATATTGTGTATGGCAATACTCATATTTTTATCCATTTTGCCATTTTCGTTTACTGGCAATTTAGCTGCAATATCTTTGGTCCACGATGCAAACGATTCTTTTATTAATGCACCGCTTTTACTTATATTCTGAAAATAAAACCCTTGGCTTTTATCCTTCATTATTTTATCGCCATCGTTAAAATATTCGCCATATAGGAAGTATTCATTTACCGATTCGTCAAAATTAATTCCAATCGGTTGGAACACATATTTCTTATCATTGCTTGAACCCGCTTCGGTTCTGAATAATTCGTCACCATTTGTTGTATTTGTAAATACACAATAGGCATCCATGTTTTTGCTCATCATGCCTTTTCGAGTAGAAACCAATGATACTAATGTAGTGCCATTCGAATACATAGGGCTGGCAGATTCATATGCCTTTCCATCTTCATTTCCCGAATTTGTTTCCCAGGTTTTTTTTCCTTTGTTTGTAATCATTTCAATAGTATAGCGCCATCCATCTCCTTTTTCCATACCATACCGTATAAACCCTTTATCGGCTATAGGCATTAGTCCACCGCTATATACATCATCTTCGGTGGCTACCAAGCTTGCCATATATTGAAGCTCCATATTTGATAGCTTTTCGGTGGTATAAGTTCCGGTTGCTTTTCCTTTCATATCATACATATTGTATTCAACAACCTTCAATTTGTAATTAATAAACGAAAAACAAAACGTTGAACCGTTATAGGCACTTTCTAACAGGATATAGTTTTTGTCTTTAACCAATTCGAGCTCCTGCGTGGTTTCAAGATTTTCATCCATGAGGGTTAGCATATAGCTGTTTTCCTTCTTATTAACTTTCTCTAAAAACCAAAAGGTGTAGTATCCTTTAACTTCTCCGTTAATAGTTAGGGCTTTGGTGCTTTGCAGATAAGCGCGTTTGATATTTTTGAAACTATTGGTTTGTCCTTGAGTTGACGTAATAGTTCCAGTAAGAAATGCAAATAGAAGGAATAAATTTTTTAAGGTTTTCATGATGAGTTAATTGGCGATTAATATTCGGCGTAAATTTATTTATTATTTCTTAAATTCAAATAAGATAATTGTCATTTTACAGTCTTGGCAATTTATTTAAGTAAATTGATATAAATGACTAACGCTTTGAGTTGAAGTTAAACGTTAGTCATAAAAAAAATATCAAAAGGTGTTAGCAGTGAATAATGAAACTATTTTTGGTATTCACTGATATTTATAATTTAATAGTATAGAGATACTTAGCCTTATTTTATGGATTGACATATGTAAAATATACCTACCCTTTTTAGCATTAAAAGTTTAACTATTTTATAGTATCGAAGGCTAAAACCTTAATTTAAAATTGAAAGGTATTTTTGACGATTTTCAAAGATAACCCAAAGTTCTATACCCATCAATGCAATTGCCATTGGTAGGCCAGATGGAATATTTACAATGTGTGTTAACACTATTCCAACCAAAATTGGAAAAATCATTAGTGCAGCAATTGCCCTATACTTAGGCAAGATAAATAATAAACCGCCAATAATTTCAACTACAGCAATAAGTGGCATAAGCCATCCTATTGACATAAACGCAGTAAATAAATTTATTGCACTTTCGGGCATGTCTTTTGGCATAGGCATGTAATGAAAAAATTTGTTAAGTCCTGAATTAATGAACATTAATCCGAAAAGAAGGCTGGCGGCAAAGAGAATTTTATTTTTCATAGTTTTTTATTTTTTACATTTTATGTATGCAAATATGCATTTATTTTTTAAAAAGTTATATTTTTTAAAATATTTTAAATGCATGAAAATGTATACAATGGATTTCATCAACAAGCATTATTTAGAAGTAAATAAGTAGCCTTATTGACTAAATACGCTGAACAATATCATGCACTGGCGCATTCTGCTGATTTATTATTCCTCTATGGATACCAATTTTATGAAATGATTTCTTCGTTTTTTAAGTGTTTTTTTTAGCGGCTTCCCATATACTATCCATTTCTTCAAGGGTTCAGTCACTCACGTTGCGTCCTTGGGCAATGGCTTCCATTTCAATAGCTTCGAATCTTTTTTTGAATTTAATGTTGGTGCGTTCGAGTGCGTCGTCTGGATTAATATTTATCCAACGTGCATAATTAACCAAGGAGAACAATACGTCGCCAAATTCAGCTTCCTTATCAGCTCCTTCTGCTTCTTTAAATTCCTTAAGTTCTTCTTCCACTTTATCCCAAACCTGTGAAACTAATGGCCAATCAAATCCAACTTGAGCTGCTTTGTCTTGCATTCGGCTTGCCTTTACTAATGAGGGTAGGGATGCAGGTACGCCTCCCAAAACGGATGTATTGCCTTCTTTTAGTTTCAGTTGTTCCCAGTTCTTTTTTACATCTTCGGCACTGTTTACTTCAACATTTCCATAAATATGTGGATGCCTTGAAATTAGTTTTTCACATATACCGTTTAAAACATCTGTAAGGTCAAAGTCTTTAGTTTCGCTCCCTATTTTTGCATAAAAAACAAGGTGAAGCATTAAATCGCCTAATTCTTTTTTAATTTCATTTAAATCGTTTTTTAATATGGCATCACTAAGTTCATAGGTTTCTTCAATCGTTAAATGCCGTAAACTTTCAAAAGTTTGTTTGCGGTCCCAAGGGCATTTTTCCCTCAGGTCGTCCATAATATTTAAGAGGCGTTCAAAGGCGCTTAGTCTTGAATCGGTTGTATTCACGGCACAAACCTAATGTTATTTTTTTATTCTTGATTCGCCTATGTTCTGTATTTAGCCAAGTGGCGTAATTAAGCAGTTGCAATTGACTAATTTTGCCGTATTAATGCATAGTGACAATAATAATTGGTTTGTGAATTGGTTTGACACACCTTACTACCACACTCTCTATAAAAAACGAAACAAGAACGAGGCTTCACAATTCTTAGATCTTCTTCTTAATTTTTTACATCCCAATAAAGAGGCTTCTTTTTTGGATCTCGCCTGTGGTAAAGGCCGACACAGTATTTATTTGAATGAAAAAGGGTATTCGGTAACTGGTTTAGATTTAAGTGCCAATAGTATTGAAATGGCTAAACAATTCGAAACCAAATCTTTGAAGTTTTTGATACACGATATGCGTCATTTGCTTGCTGGACATTCGTTTGATTATATTTTAAGTTTATTTACATCTTTCGGGTATTTTAATGATCCATTGGAAGATATATTGGTAATAAAAAATGTAAAACAAAGCCTAAACCCAAATGGAATATTTGTGTTGGATTATTTTAATGCTTCAAAACCTAATCTGAATTTTGATATTCAATTTACAAAAGTTATAGATGGTGTACAGTTTGATATCATCAAAACTATTGAAGGCGACAGGATTATTAAAAAAATTGATGTAACCGATAATGAGAAGGTATTTAATTATTCGGAGCAGGTGAGAATTTATTCTTGCGAGCGTTTAAAACAACTATTAGAACAAGAGGGTTTAACCGTACTAAATGTTTTTGGCAGTTATAATTTGGAGCCATACAATGAATTAACTTGCGACCGATTAATAGTAGTAGCTAAAAACTAGCCATGCACGAGTTTTTTTATTCGCTTGACATTCGTTTACTGTATTTTATCAATCATACCTTAAGCAATTCAGTAATGGATACGGTTATGCCAATAATGCGTCATAAATTAACCTGGATTCCGCTCTATCTTTTCTTTGTTATTCAAACCTTTAAAAAATATAAATGGTCGGGGTTAGCTGTTTTAGGATTTGGGCTTTTGGCATTATTACTTGCCGATCAAATAAGTTCAGGTATAATTAAGCCGTACTTTACAAGGGTAAGGCCTTGTAATGCCGAAGAACTTATTTCTTGGCTTAAATTGCCTAATGGAATTGGGAGTGGCTGGAGTTTTATTTCATCCCACGCGACCAATCATTTTGCTCTAGCCATTTTTTTTGCTAAAACCTTAAGTGGTCAAACTTTTAATAAGCAACTTTTATTTGCTTTAGTCTTATGGGCGTCATTAATATCCTTTGCACAAGTTTATATAGGCTTTCATTACCCAACCGATGTAATTGTAGGTGGTATACTTGGAACCTTTATTGGATATAATATGGAAAAATTATTATTAAAATTAACCCGCTTTACGTATACAACTTAGTGGCTTTTTTGGCAAAACCTTAAACCTTAAAAATAGGCATCCACATCGGCTACTATCCATGTTTGCTTATAGTCTTTCATAGTTTTTATCTGTTGAATTAAAGTAAGCGTAAAGTGTTTAAGTTTTTGAGATGAAATTTTTGAAGGGTCGTATTTTATAAGAATTTGTTGAATGTATTGGTTTCTTATTTTTTCAATATGTGGACTTTGAGGCCCTAGGATAGCTTCGCCTAAGGTAAGTTTTAAATTACTTGCCAAAAGTTGAGCCGCTGCACTAGCTATTGCAACTTTGGGATGCTTAATCGTTAATTTAATAACCCTAGTAAATGGGGGGTAGTTAAATTTTAGGCGCTCCTGTAATTCATATTCATAAAGCGCTTCTACATCATACATTTTTAGAGCAATCAATACTTTGTGCCAAGGCGTATACGTTTGAACCATAACCGTACCGGGCTGGTTTCGCCTACCTGCTCTTCCTGCTACTTGAACTAGCATTTGAAAACTTCGTTCGACCGATCTGAAATCAGGAAAATTAATCAAATGATCGGCATTAATAACCCCAACAAAGTCGAGGTTGGCAAAATCAAGGCCCTTACTTAGCATTTGTGTGCCTACCAAAATATCTATTTTACCGTTTTCGAAATCTTTAATAATTTGTTCCATTTTTTTTCGATTTCGTGTTGATTCCGAATCGAAGCGTGCAATTCGAGCATTTGGCAGATGCAGTTTTAACTCTTCTTCTAAGCGTTCGGTTCCGTAGCCTAGGAGTTTAAGACGTGTGCTCGCACATGCACCGCATTTAGTTATTAAATCGTTTTTGAATCCACAAAAATTGCAACGATAATTTTGTGATGAATTATAATAGGTTAATGAAACATCGCAGTTTATACATTTAGGGGTCCATCCACATAATCCACATTCGGTAATCGGGACATAACCTCGTCTATTTTGAAATATAATGGCCTGTTTTTTATTGGCTAATACCACTTCAAGTGCATCTAACATGTCAGAAGAATATGGCCCTCGCATGCGGTTACCTTTCAAGGCTTCCGCAATATTTACAAGCTCAATAGTTGGGGTTAATGCTCCACCAAATCGTTCGGTTAATGGAACCATTCCGTATTTGTGCGTTTGGGCATTATACCAACTTTCTACTGCGGGCGTAGCACTTCCTAATAATAACTTGGCACCAAATTGTTTTGCCAATACTATAGCACTTTCACGGGCATGATATCGGGGAGAGGGCTCTTGCTGCTTTAGCGTAGTTTCGTGTTCTTCGTCTATTATTACTAAACCCAAATTTTTAAAGGGCATAAATATGGACGATCGGACTCCTAAGATAATCTTTGTTTTTTGTGTAGCTACATTGTTCCAAGTTTCTAGCCGTTCGTTTTGGCTAAATCCCGAATGCGTTACTTCTGCTAAATGGCCAAAATATTTTTTAATTCTATGGACTAATTGCGCCGTTAAAGCCATTTCTGGAACAATGTAAAGTACCTGTTCTCCTCTTTTTAGGGCTAAATCCATTAAATGAAAATAGACATGGGTTTTGCCCGAAGAGGTAATGCCATGCAGCAAACAAATGTCAAGTTTCTCCCAGCATAATTGTATAGAGTTGAACGCCTTTTTCTGTGCATCCGATAATTCTGCTAGGGCTTCATTAATGATAGGGTTCAAACTGTTTTTGTCGGCGTTGTATTCGTCTACAATACCTTTATCGATCAATGATTTTAAGGGAGAAGTGTAGCCGTTTAGCCCTTTTACAAAGCTTAATTTTTCAACAAATTCTGATTGCGATTGATGCGAATATAAGGCCATTAAAACCTCAAGTTGTTTCTGTGCTTTTCGTTCTAATTGGTCAAAAATTTGTTTTAAATCATTTTCAGATAAATCGGGGTTAATGCGCAAACATTTTATCCGTTTGGGTTTGTAATTATCAGTAAGATCTTCCTTAATAAGTAGAATTCCTTTTTGATAAAGTGATTTTATTATTGTGTAAATATTGTGTTTTTTGATAAGCGCATTGGCTGTACTTATTGCAATTTCTCCACTTTTTTGAAGGTAATTAATCAAAATCTCCTCATCCGAATCCAAAACTATAATTGGGTCGTAATTTTCACTTAGAACAAGGAGCGATTCGCTTTCAAGTTTTAAGGCAGCAGGCAGTGCAGCTTTCATAACTTCGCCTAGTGTGCACATGTAATACGATGAAATCCATTCCCAAAATTGTATCTGTTGTGGTGAGATAATAGGTATATCATCCAATACCGAAAGGATGTATTTTACCTCGTATCCTTTTGGTACTTCTTCGGATATTGAAAGGATTATGGCAGTGTATAATTTACGTTTTCCTACTTGAACTACCACGCGTTTTCCTGGTGTAACCCATTCGTTTAGCTCTTCAGGAACTCTATAGGTTAGAGACTGTGGTAAGGCTAATGGTAAAAGTACTTGGGCAAAAAGTGTAAGCCGCTCAGGTTGCAATATTTGAGGATTTGGAGATTAGAGTATTGTAGGGAATTTGAAGAAGTAAATGTGCATTCGAAAATAGGATTTAATCAATATATATTAATGCACTTTTTTTTAATACCTAATCGGCAAAAATAAAATCTAGATTAAAATTTAATAGGATCAAATTTTAAGCCTGCACCTGTTGTATAATTAAGTGCAGGCAAAGGAAATTTAAAGGTGTTTAATATTTTGACCGTAGTTTTTAACCACTTTTTTTTAATTTTTAATTTTTCGAGATTAATATCTGGTGAAAGATAAAATTGCATTCGACGCGGGGTGGATGAAAAGTCTTTAAAATTTGGGTTAGGATCCTTGCTCAACCAGATGTTATCATCACCGCCGTATAGGCCTGTAACACCATAACCTAATGAAATGTCAAGCCATGCAGGCCATTTGCTTTTTGGTGCAAACAATTTCGGACTTATGCAAAGCCAATAGGTTTGTCCATTATAATCTTTAAAAATTGACTGAATTGGAGTAGCTCCGAATATTTCGGGTCGAGTACTAGCAAATGGGGTAGGCGAATAGGAAAATTTCAGTGTAACCCTTTGTTCATTCCATTTCAACGCTTGGCCTGATACAAGTCCTGCTCCTATGCAATTTGCAAAAATATCACCTCCTGATGCGCCCCATCCTGATGAAAATCCATCAAAAAGTTCAATAGTCGTTTGGTATACTAAGCTATAAAGTGGACCGTAAATAGCGGCTTTGCGATCTGAATACCCTGCCCATTTTAACATGCTTATTCCATACTTACCTTCTACATAGGCGCTAAAAACATGACCGGCTTTATCCATTTTTAACCATTCGGAATTATCGTTTATAAAATGAAATTTAGTTTGGGGGTAATCCTTATACCATAAAGTATAGAGGCCAGACATGCTACCTACATATAGCCCTCCTAATGAAGCTACTGTTATTGTTTTTCGATTTGGTTTTATGGCTAGGCTATCAGTTTGAGCTATCACACACCTATTTAGAAAACATAAAATCAGGATCAGTCCCCAACGCAACTTGGAATTTAAAAGTGAAGGCGTTACTGAATTTCCTCTGCAATTCAATTGGTTTATGGTTTATGTCAGTTTATTTTTAATATTAAACAAACCTGTTTTGGGTAGTAAATTTTTTTATTGAAGTATAGCCGCTTTGGTAGCTTCTAAAATTTCAAAGGCCTTAACGGAGGTTTCAGATTCAGCATAAATTCTTAGTACGGGTTCGGTACCAGAAGGGCGAATCATAACCCATTGGTCATTTTCGAGGTAATATTTGTACCCATCCAGGTCATCTTCAGACTTAATGCTAAATGCACCAAAGGCAGAGTAAGCCTTCGACAAGCAATTCGAAATTATACGTTGTTTGGTAGCCTCATCTATATGTAAGTCGTAGCGTTCAACTGCAAAAGATCCAGTAATGGCGTATACTTCATCTATTAGTTCATCTAAACTTTTACCAGTTTCTGCCATAAATTCAAGAATTGTTAATCCTATCCAAATCCCATCACGTTCAGGAATATGCCCCTTGATGGCGATTCCTCCAGATTCTTCTCCACCAATTAAAACATCTTCACTAATTATTTTATCACAAATATATTTAAACCCGATTTTAGATACTTCTTGTTCCAAACCGTAGTGTTCGCAAAGGTTTTTTATTTTACCTGTACAGCTAAAACTATTTACAACCTTGCCATTAAGTCCTTTATAAACATGAAGATATTGAATGAGCAATAATATAATATGATGTGAATCAATAAATTTCCCTGTGCTATTGTATAATCCAA
The DNA here is from genome assembly GCA_947499775.1 of Bacteroidota bacterium. Classification (GTDB taxonomy): domain Bacteria; phylum Bacteroidota; class Bacteroidia; order NS11-12g; family UBA9320; genus JABWCE01. Next base: position 8,679 of record CANMPY010000050.1, read on the forward strand.
TTCTATCGGCATCACCATCAGTTGCTATTCCAATATCAATATCTTCGGCAAGTAATATTAGGTCTGATAATTGGGTTAAATTTTTATGAATAGGCTCAGGTGCTTGCCCATCAAAGGATGGGTTATATTCGCAATGTAAAAACGTACTTTCTGGCATTAAGTGCCGCATTACTTTTTGGCCAGCACCATACATTGCATCGTAGGCAAGTTCCTTATGAGCTTTATTAATTTTATTAAAATCAATGCCTTTTGTAATGGCTTCCACATACATGCCTTCTAAATCCATGGTCTGAATTAAACCCTTTTGCACATAGGTTTCAAACGATTCATACTCTTTTACAATGCTCTCGGGAATAAGCGCTTCAATTTTTGCAATTTCAGAGGGAACAGCTGGTCCTCCAAAGTAGTCTTTAATCTTAAATCCATTGTAGG
>CANMPY010000051.1 GCA_947499775.1 Bacteroidota bacterium
CTATGGTTTTGGCAGGCGATTTAGTAAAAAATCTTGTTAAACAAGCCGAACCGTTTAAGCCTGGGTTTACATTAGGCGAACGTGCTGAAAGTCTTGAAAAGATGGATGATGGGCGTTGGAAATTAATAACAAATTGTGGAACGGTTCATGTGGCTCCTATAATTGCTATTGCCGCAGGATTGGGTTGCTTTGAGCCCCGAAAACCTGAAATTAGTAATTTGGCAGATTTTGAAAATCATGGCGTAGATTACATTATTAAAGACCCTGAAAAATACCGAGGGAAAACAATTGTTATATCAGGAGGCGGAGATTCGGCTTTAGATTGGACAATATTTTTAGCAGAAGTAGCGGCAAACGTTACCCTAATTCATCGAAGGGGTTCATTCCGTGGGCATCTTGATTCGGTGCATAAAGTAAATGATCTTGTATCAGAAGGGCGGGTTCGCTTGATGTTAAATGCAGAAGTTACCGCATTGCAGGGCGAATCGAACTTGTCAATTGTTGAGGTAAATCATTTTGATACCAATAGTCAAACCAAGGAATTAGCAGATTATTTTATCCCTTTATTTGGGTTATCCCCAAAGCTGGGGCCTATAAAACATTGGAATTTAAATTTATCAAAAGAATCTATTGGCGTTAATCCCAAAGATTGTAGTACTAACATTCCGGGTATATACGCCATTGGTGATATTAATGATTATCCGGGTAAGCTAAGGTTAATTCTTTGTGGGTTTCATGAAGCAACCATGATGGTACAATCAGCCTATAAATATATTAATCCCGATAAAAACCTGGTATTAAAATATACCACTGTTAGTGGTATAAAAGCCTTTTAATTAGTAATAATGAGCAATTTAATTTCCTTGTCTGTAATCGACCTCACGGGTATCAAGCATCATATTGAAGCGCCAACGGATATGGGTTTAAATTTGATGGAGGCCATCCGTGCCAACGATTTACAAATAAAAGCAACCTGTGGAGGAATGGCTTTATGCGCCTCTTGCCATGTAATTGTTAAAAGCATCCACATGCTTCCCGAAATGAGTGAGGATGAAGAAGCGATGTTGGATGAGGCTTTTTTATTAAACATTCCGAATAGCCGCCTTAGTTGCCAGTTGCATATTGCGCCTGAGTTGGATGGATTAGAAGTGGAGCTAGGTAAAGGGACTGGGGAATGATAAAGCCCTGAAAAAGTTCTTTTTAGAGAAAGGCCAACAAGGAAAAGGTAAAATTGAATTTCATTTTGGAACTGTTCTGAAGTATAAAAGTGGAATTTGATAAATGCGACTTTTATACTTAAAAAAAGAATTTAGAGGGAATACAATAAATACCCTTTAAAAGGATGATGTACTAAAGGATACATTAATATTAAATGCATCGGTTAAACATTGTTTTTATCCCTAATACGCCCTTGCAAACAAAACCCTTTGCTTACTGGGTTTCCCGCTTAAAACACAAATCCCTTCTTCCAATTTACTATCCAAAGGAATACAACGAATGGTCGCTTTGGTTTCATTTTTAATTTTTTCTTCTGTTTCAGGAGTTCCATCCCAATGGGCACTAACAAATCCTCCTTTTTCTAAAGCCATTTCAAATTCAGTAAATGTGTTCACACAATGAATGTTGTTTTTTTGAAAATCGTTCGCTTTGGTGTAAATGTTAAGCTGAATTTCTTCCAATAGAGATTGAATGGTTTCGGTAAGGCCATCCATACTCAAGCTCATCTTTTCTTTGGTATCGCGGCGAGCTAATTCAACGGTGTTATTTTGTAAATCCCTGGGCCCTATTGCAATTCTAATAGGAACGCCTTTAAGTTCGTATTCGGCAAATTTCCAACCGCTGCGTTGCGTATCGCGGTTATCAAACTTTACAGAAATGCCAGCTTTTTTTAAAGCATCTTGCAAGGGTTTTACACGTTGCGAAATGATTTCTAATTCGTCTTCGCCTTTATAAATCGGTATAATAACAACCTGTATAGGCGCCAAATTTGGAGGTAAAATTAATCCCTCATCATCAGAATGTGCCATAATTAAAGCTCCCATTAAGCGGGTGCTAACTCCCCAACTTGTAGCCCATACATATTCCTGAGTTCCTTCTTTGGTAGCAAATTTTACATCAAATGCCTTCGCAAAATTTTGACCTAAAAAGTGAGATGTTCCCATTTGAAGGGCTTTGCCATCTTGCATCATGCCTTCGATGGTGTATGTTTCTTCGGCTCCTGCAAAGCGCTCGTTAGGGGTTTTAATTCCTTTTATTACAGGAATGGCTAAAAAGGTTTCTGCAAATTCGGCATATACATTTAGCATGCGTTCCGATTCTTCAATGGCTTCCTGTCTTGTAGAGTGGGCAGTGTGTCCTTCTTGCCATAAAAATTCGGCCGTTCGAAGAAATAAGCGTGTGCGCATTTCCCAACGCACCACGTTAGCCCATTGGTTAATGAGCAGTGGTAAGTCGCGATAACTTTGAATCCAATTTTTATACGTATTCCAAATTATGGCCTCCGAAGTTGGTCTTACTATTAATTCCTCTTCAAGTTTTGCGTCTTCGTCAACGATTAATTTACCAGGATTATTTGGATCAGACTTAAGGCGGTAGTGCGTTACCACAGCACATTCCTTAGCAAAGCCTTCGGCATTTTTTTCTTCGGCTTCAAACAAGCTTTTAGGAACAAAGAGTGGAAAGTACGCATTGCTGTGTCCAGTTTCCTTAAACATTTTGTCCAATTGCTGCTGCATTTTTTCCCAAATGGCATAGCCGTATGGTTTTATAACCATGCAACCTCTTACTGCTGAATGTTCTGCTAAATCGGCATTTATTACCAAATTGTTATACCATTTTGAATAATCTTCGCTCCGTTTAATCTTTTGAAATGCCATCTCTAAATTTTTATATTACCTTTGGTATAATAATTGTGAAGTTAAAAATGCAAAGTTAAATTAATTGCACTATTAATAATTCGCATCCTGAAATGTCCTGCAAAAAAAATAAAACATAAAAGCACTTGAAAGGACAATTTAGGATATAAATAAAAATAATATTATGAAAACAATACTACAATTAAGCACAATCTTAGTGATCATGAGTTCATGTAGCTCAATTAAGCCAAGCACCACAAAAGATATTGGCCAGTATGATGATACTTATTCAACACCTGAAGATGAGAAAGTGCAGGCTCCCAAAAAAATAGAACCGAGCCCTTTAGTTAAAAATAATTTCGATACCCTGACACCGCCCGTTGCCGATGAACCAATTTATAGAAAATATAAAGAAGGAGAAGGTGAAGAGTTTACAAGAGGTCAAGATTCTACAATTACCTATTCTCAATCGGATAATTCCCAATCCAATTCAACCTATAATAATTCACAATCCAATTCTTATAATTACGACGATGACGACGATTTTTCTTATGGCAAATCTTTTCAGCGTTTACGCTACAGCGATGGTTATAGCGATGGCTATAGTGATGCTGTTTATTCAAATTATAACAATGGTGGCGGATATTATAATTCGTATTATAATAACCCTACTTGGGGATGGAATAGACCAGCTAGAAATAGATTTTGGGTAGGCTATAACCCATGGAACGGATGGAACGTTGGGTATAATTATGGATATCCGTCATGGGGATGGAGAACGAGTTATTACCCTAGTTACAATTATTATAATGATCCTTGGTCTGGATATTCAGGCGGATGGGGATATTATTCAAATTCATATTATGCCGGAACGCCATATGGGTATTATCAACCATTCGGATATTCAAATTACGGCTACGCTAATTATGGCTATGATAATTATGGCTATTACAATTATGGATATTCTAACTATAGTTATTATAGGTATGGCTATTCGCCTTACAATCGGAACTACCGAAACAATCACAGCCCTTGGTATAGGTCTAATCATGTACATCATAGCAACACCGGAAGTGGTGGGGGGTATAAGCCAGCAAAAGGCAAAATGAATGGTCCTCGCGAAACAATTGGAAGCAATACACCAACTACAACCCGCACCGATCAGGTTACACCTCGTGGAAGAGGAGGAATGGTTCAGCAAAATCCAAAGGATGGTGGAACCACTTTAGACCCAACAAAAGATAAAAAAGATGGAATGGTTGGAAATCCAACTGGAAATGGCGGGAGGATGCCAGAAGCCGAAAAAGAAGTAAAACCTAATAATTCGGGTAATTCTGGATGGACTGAAAGGCCAAATGATTTACCTTCTCAAAAAACCACACCACAAAATAATGGAACTGTTGCTCCAAATGATAACAGAAATACAGGACGAATGGGAGAAACAAGTGGAACTAAAACGGAATTGGATAGACGCAATGAAACTCCACAGCCTCCAACAAACACTGGAAATACAAATAATCCAAACAGGCGACCAACAGAAACCCAAACGCATAAATCTAACGCTAACGAAACAGTGCAGCCATATCCAGAGAAAACCGAAAGAAGGGTGAGAGAAATTGATAGAAGCACGCCTGATCATGGAAGAGGAACAGAAGCAAGGCCACAACGGCCAACCTATAATAGCAACAATACGAATAGTGAGGATAAACCAACAGAGTCTCAATCGAGGAGAACAGAATCTTATGAGAATAATACAGGAAGTACAGAACGAGAAGTAAATAGACCAAGTTCACGAACATACGAACCTACCGAAAATAGGAATAGATCAACCGAGCAACCAAGCAGACCTGCGCCTAGGAGAGAAGAGCAGCAGAATAACCCAACGCCTAGACGAGAAGTGCCACAAAATAACCCAACCCCACGATACAACGAAAATAACAACCGTGGAAATAGTCAGCCTACAAACCAAAGGCAGGATGAGCCACAGAGCACACCAACCCCACGATACAATGAAAATAATAACCGTGGAAATAGTCAGCCTTCAAACCAAAGGCAACAAGAACCTCAAAATAACCCAACGCCAAGGAACAATGATGGTGGAGGAAATAGAGGGGGAGGAAGTAATTCAACTCCACGAACCTATAATAGTAGCGAAAGTAAATCGAATAGCGGGAGCAATTCATCCTCAGGAGGAAGCAATTCAAATGGATCATCATCACCTAGCCGAGGTAGGGGAAGATAATAACACTATAAAAGTATGAAAAGATTAATTTTAACTAGCATAATATCAATGGTATGTCTACCATTATTTGCACAAAATGATATGGATGCCATTCGTTACACCAATAAAAAATTTGGTAGTACGGCTAAGTCAGTTTCCATTGCAGGAGCAGTTGGGGCATTAGGAGCTGATATTTCATCGGCATCGGTAAATCCTGCTGCGCTTGCCCAATACAAAAAAGGGGAATTTAGTTTTTCATTAGGATTTGTTAATGCTAAAAATACGAGTACGTATTTGGGAAATACGGTATCGGATAATACCTTTAATATGAATATCCCAAATGTTGGATTGGTGATTGCCAATAAAACAGCCATAAAAAAGAATGAGCGGGGATGGAAAAATTATTCCTTAGCCATAAATATGGCGCGTGTTGCTGATTTTAACAAGGTTGTAAATTTTAGTGGTGTAAATAATCATACCAGTTTGATGGATTACTTTGCTGAGCGCGCTAATGGCTTATCGAAAAGCCAAGTTAGAGCAACAAATGAAGAATTTGATAACAACGAATATACTTCTAAAGCTACGATGGCTTGGGAAGCCTATCTTTTTGATTCGGTGGGCAACAAGCAATATGCGGCAAATGCCAGTCCTATTTTTCATGCTATTTACCAAAAAGGAGTAATGCAACAAAGCGGAGGAATGAATGAATATAATTTTTCGTTAGCAGGCAACTACAGCGATGTCGTATATTTAGGGGCAACCTTATGTTATACGTCTGTCAATTTTAGCGAAACGCGAACGCATGCCGAAACCAACGATCCTTTAAATACAGCAGCATCTGCTTTTGATCATTTTACATATTCGGAACACCTAGAAACATCTGGAGGTGGATTTTCGGGACGCTTGGGAATAGTTGTAAAAGCACATGATTTTCTTAGAATTGGAGCGGCAATACAAACCCCACAATTACTTAATTTAGACGATGATTATGATTTTGGATTAAAATCAAGGTTAAGAAATGGCAATGAATATGATTTGAAAAGTAAGCAAGGGCAATATGCCTATAGTTTATTAACGCCTGCAAAATATACACTTAGCGCTACAGGAATTATTGGAAAGAAAGGATTTATTTCGGCCGATATCGAAAATATAGATTATTCGGCTATGCGATTGAGGAGTACAGATGGTAGCAATGCAATGGAAATAGCTAACGATGATATAAGAGGAAAATACACCGATGCATTTAATTATAGATTAGGAGGAGAATTGGTGATTGATGAATTTAGAATAAGAGGAGGGTATGCTCATTATGCATCTCCATTTAATGAAAGTAAAAATGGTAATCTCAAATCAAAGTATATCACAGGTGGATTAGGCATAAAAGATAAGAATTGGGCCTTAGATTTAGGTTTGGTTCATATGGTGGGCGATGATATTTTTCAGCCTTATGTGCTAAACGACAACACTCGTCAACAGGCAGTTGCCAATAATACGTTTATCGGAAATTCTATACAAATTACGTTTACCTCGCGTTTTTAAGTTTGATTTATTTTACTGCGATTACCGAAATTTCAACATTAGCCCCTTTAGGTAATGCCGATACTTGAACCGTTTCCCGGGCTGGAAAATCAGCTGGAAAATAGCTGCCATATACAGTATTTATTTTAGTGAAATTGCCCAAATCAGTTACAAAAATGGTGGTTTTAACAATAGAGGAATAATTCATATTAGCAGCCTTTAATATTGCGCCAATATTTTTCATTACCTGGTGGGTTTCCGTTTCAATATCCGATTGAATCATTACGCCACTTATTTGATCAAGTGCGATAGCTCCCGAAACATAAAGTGTGTTGCCATTTAGAACAGCTTGGCTATATGGCCCAATAGGTGCCGGTGCATTTGGTGAATTGATTATGGTTTTCATGGATAGGGTTTTGTTTATTAATGATTTGCAACTTGTAAAAAAGCTAATAAAAAGAATAAGGCTAAGGAAAGGTACATTTTTTTTCATTTTCAAATTGTCTCATTTTCAAATTAGCTCATTCCTCCCTCTTTCATTCTTTCAGCATTTTCGGCTAATTGCAATTGTTCAATTATTTCCTGAATATCGCCGTTCATTACTTCCGGCAAATTATAAAGGGTTAAGCCAATACGGTGGTCGGTAACCCGGCCTTGAGGGTAATTATAGGTTCTTATTTTTGCACTTCTGTCGCCGGTACTTACCATGGTTTTCCGTTTTCCGGCAATGGCCGCTTCGTGTTTTCTTACTTCTTCCTCATATAACTTTGAGCGCAACATGTTCATTGCTTTTTCGCGGTTTTTTAACTGTGTCCGCTCGGTTTGGCAAATTACAACAACCCCCGTAGGCCCATGCGTTAACTGAACTTTGGTTTCTACTTTATTTACATTCTGCCCGCCTGCGCCGCCACTTCGGGAGGTTTCCATTTTTACATCGGCTGGGTTAAGAAAAAAGTCCACTTCTTCGGCTTCAGGCAATACGGCAACAGTGGCTGCCGAGGTATGCACCCGTCCACTGGCTTCTGTTTCAGGAACACGCTGTACCCTATGCACGCCACTTTCAAATTTCATAGTACCATAAACATCCCTTCCGTTTACTTCTACCACAACTTCCTTATATCCTCCAGCAGAGCCTTCATTTTCATCCAAAATCGAACTTTGCCATCCTTTTTTTTCAAAGTATTTAAGGTACATACGCAATAAATCACCCGCAAAAATGCTGGCTTCATCGCCACCCGTTCCTCCTCTTATTTCAATAATGGCATTTTTTGCATCTTCAGGATCCTTTGGGAGCAACATGGCCCGTGTGTTTTTTTCTAATTCTTCCTGCCTTGCTGATAGCTCCTCAATTTCCATTTTAGCCATATCCTTCAATTCTTCGTCCTTTTCGGTATTGAGAATATGTTTGGCTTCGGCCAAATTTTTTATCAAAATTCGGTATTCCTGATATACTTCATCAACTTCTTTCAGGTCAACGTATTCTTTGTTGAGCTGCTTAAACTTTTGCATGTCCGACATGGTATCGGCGCTGCTTAATAATAGTTCTACTTCTTTAAATCGGGCGTGTATGGCTTCGAGCTTATCCAGCATATGGGTGCAAAGATAAACCGATTTCTGATTTGGTCAGCTTAAGACAGATGAAAATGAGACAATTTGAAAATGATTTCTACTTAAATGATTTGATTTTATATAATACCCGACATTTTTTAATATGAATAAGCCGAAATTCCAATAGAATCATGCAAAAACAAATTTGTATCTTCAATTCGAATATTCAAATAGTTGCCTTTAACCTTCTCATTAAAGCTTAGTTTATATGAATTTTTTTCAAAGGTTGATGGATTGTAAATAAACAAATCTTTGGATGTAGAATAGACTATCTTTTCTTCTTTTACTTGAAACGAAGTGAACCTTTCCAAAGAAATAGTTTTGATATAATTTGCTAAAATATCGAACACCAATATTTGGTCAGAATTGGTTTTTAAGTACACAAATTTTCCATCATCTAGCAACATTTGCGGGGTTAAAATTGTATCGGCAAGGTTTGCCAAATTGATAGATGCGGATTGAAGGGTTCCTTGTTTATCGGCTTTTTTTAATTTAAAATTATCAGGATCAAAAAACCAGAAGCCGTTATCGTAACTTCTACAAACAGCTTGAATATTATTGACACTAAGTGTGTTGTATAAATCAGTTTCGCCGCGGTAGTTCAGCATATTATCAAAATATACAAGTTTATTTTGGTCTTTATAAAAAACATAAATTTCTAATGGGTTCCCAG
>CANMPY010000052.1 GCA_947499775.1 Bacteroidota bacterium
TGTTGAAATCCAAAAAATGATTTACGGTCTCATTGCTAAATTATCTTAAAATTTTTATGAATACAAATATTTAAAAGAACATTTCTATGTACTATTTACTCAAAAGAACATTTCTCAATACGCTGTACTCAATACTAATAATCTAAAAAAATGAAAATAAATCTCAATATTCAGAAGCACATTTCTCTGTACTCTGTACTAAAAATCTCAATACTATTATGGAAAAAATAACCCTCAAAGGCGGCGAATTTCTTATCAAAGACGAACATTTTGCTTCCGTTTTTATACCCGAAGAATTTTCGGAAGAGCAAAAAATGTTTAGCGACATGGCTTCCGACTTTTTAAAAACTAAAGTATGGCCAAATATTGTAAAAATTGATAAGCACGACGACCCAAACCTAATGGTTCGACTAATTGAAGAGGCCGGCGAACTTGGTTTATTAGGTGCTGGTTTGCCCGAGGAATATGGCGGCATGGGTATTGATTTTAATACTGAAACCATATTAGCTGAGCATCTTGGTCCAAGCCACTCCTTTGGTGTTGCAGTAGCTGCGCATACTGGAATAGGCACACTTCCTATCTTGTATTTTGGAACCGAACAACAAAAAAATAAATATTTACCAGGATTGGCATCCGGCAAAATAAAAGCCGCCTACTGCCTTACCGAACCAGATAGCGGTAGCGATGCCTTGGCGGCTAAAACAAGAGCCGATCTTACAGACGATGGCAAACATTATGTTATTAATGGCCAAAAAATGTGGATTACCAATGCTGGTTTTGCCAATCTATTAACGGTATTTGCAAAAATTAATGGCGAACATTTTACAGCATTCCTCATCGAGACAGATACACCCGGAATAACTTTAGGCGAAGAAGAAGAAAAACTTGGTATCAAAGGATCGTCTACGCGCCAAATATTTTTTGAGAATGTAAAAATACCGATTGAAAATTTATTGGGTGAATCTGGCAAAGGACATAAAATTGCATTTAATGTTTTAAACATTGGTCGCTATAAATTATGTGCTATGGTGATGGGCGGGTCGAAAGAGGCAACTACCATTGCAGTAAAATACGCAAATGAGAGGAAGCAATTTGGCGTTCCTATCTCAAGTTTTGGGGCCATTAAACACAAAATTGGCGAGATGGCCGTACGTGTTTTTGCAGCTGAGTCATCCACTTACCGTACCTCTTCCTTAATTAATGATAAAATTAATGAATTGGTAAGTGGCGGAACAAACAAGATTGCCGCTAAGTTGCAAGCCGCTGAAGAATTTAGTATTGAATGTGCCATCTTAAAAGTATTAGGTTCTGAAGTTTTAGACTATGTAGTCGACGAAGCCGTTCAAATATTTGGTGGAACAGGCTATAGCGAAGAATACCCAGTGGCACGTTTTTATCGCGATAGCCGAATAAATCGCATATTTGAAGGCACCAATGAAATTAACCGCATGCTAACTGTAGGCATGATGTTGAAGCGAGCCCTTAAGGGACAATTAGATTTGATGGGACCCGCCTTAAGTATTCAAAAAGATTTAATGAGCATACCTGATTTTGGTGAGGCTCCAGAGGGGTATTTGGCCATTGAAAAAAAATCATTAGGGCAAGCCAAAAAAGCTATATTGATGGTAGCGGGTGCTGCCGTTCAAAAATTCATGATGGATTTTGAAAAAGAACAAGAAATTATGATGAATTTGGCCGATATGTTAATTGACTTATATGCTGCCGAAAGCACCATTTTAAGGGTCGAAAAGCTTCATAATCTTAAACCAGAAAGTTCAAAATTATTCGAAAATATTGCTAAATGCTTTTTAAGTGACGCCTTAGAACGCATAAATTTGAATGGAAAACACGCCGTAACCGCCTTTGCCGAAGGCGATGAATTGCGCATGATGCTTTTAGGGTTAAAACGTTTTACCAAATATGAACCCATTAATACCACTGCTGTTCGCAGAGATGTTGCTAATTATATTATTGAAGCAGGGGGGTATAATTTGTAAGGGTTTGATTTGAAAATTTGAAGATTTGGAAATTCCTGCGGGTGAAAGTCCCCCTTGTGTGTTGGGATGTGAAGTGGTCTCGCCAAAGGCGAGAGGGTAAGGGGATGTATTTTGAGAAAATTGAAATTGGAAATTGTGAATACCATTTCGAGTGAAAGTCCCCCAAGTGAGGTGAAATGTTAAATGGTCTCGCCAAAGGCGAGAGGATAAGGAGATGTTTAATGAATAATTGATACCAGGACTGCTTAGCTAATATTTGTATGATTTGAGGATGTTATCTGTAAATTGCCAGAGGCATGGAAAAAAGTGACTTGCGTGACGCAAGCCACAGCAGGGGGCACTAGTTAAATATTTGCAGTAGCGATTATAAAAAAGGTTTTCAAAAATATAATAAAGCCTTTTTTAAACCCTATAAATACTAAACTATTGCGCTTCGAGTTTTACAAATTTTTGAACCAGCACGTGTTCGCCAAAAATAAAGCGGAGGTAATAAACCCCGGCAGGTAAGGCATGTTTTAATCCTCCTATTTCGCCACTATGAAACCCTGCGTTTTGTGATTGGTTATTAGCAATAATTTGGTTGTGTTTGCCTGTAATATCATAAAGTGAGATGGAAACTGGTAGGTCGTTTTTTAGGAAATAATTATACGTAATTTTATCGCTGAAAGGATTGGGGAATACGTTTACAGAAACACCCGTATTAGTTTTATTTTTAACCGTAATGCCTGAATTTATAGGTAAACTATTTTTAGTAAAAGTGTTATTCTGAGGAAAATAAACCGAAGCAGTTTTAGTAATCTCAGGTGTTAAAAGGTTAGGGTACTTGTTTTCGACAATACTTAAAATCAAAACAGGGTACCTGTAGCCCTCGGCATACCAGGCATATTTAACAATACTAACATTTACGTGTCCGCAAGGATTAACCTGAACTCCTTTTTTAACAGATTTTACCCGCATTGTATTTTCAAGAATTAAATTATTTGGCATAATCAAGGTTCCATAAGCATCTGCATGAAAAGAATGCTCGCCCGTAAAATCGATTCTATAATTATCGTTAAACATGGCTACACCTGTAAACGCATCAGAATAGTGATCACCATATGAAAATGGGTATTTCATTTTCAAAACAGGATCGGAATAAACCATAGTCATGTTTTTTGTTTTGTTAATATAACCCACTTCTTCCAATGAATTATCGGTTAAGCGCATTAGGTAATCATATCCGTCATCAAGAATTGACAAATTAGCATTTGCATTATTTTGTGTTTTATCTGACGTTATAGGCTGAAACGATGTAACCTTATTCATTTCGGTTAACTGGATTTGAGAGTAATCCCAAACTTGATTGGGCCCACTGTTGCCTGGATCAACATACTGCATGTCGCGATAAGTGCAAGATTCTCCTATTTTTAGGGCATGGTCCTGCAACGTCAATGTGGTTTGTGCAAATGCACCAACACAGAACAAAGATATAATTGTGGTAGAAAACAGTTTTCGCATTGTAATTTAATAATATTTCAAGTGCAATTATAACATATTAATAAGAGAATCAATTGCCATCTTCGATGAGTTTCGGAAAAGAAATCCCCATGTTTTAAGCGAATTGCTTTATGCATGTTTCATCTAAAAAGCTTACGCTTTCTTGAACTCTCCCCAAAATAGCCTACCTTCGCAGCACTATTAAAATTTAAAAACACAACTTATTCTTTACAATTCTTACTCTTTTCCTTTTCGATATCGCTCTTTCAGGATTTTAGATTCAATTACAGCGATAACAAAACACTCATTCAAACATAAATGTCATTCCAAAATTTAAAACTTATTGAGCCTATATTAAATGCGCTTAAAACCGAAGGTTATACTACACCAACTCCCATTCAACTTCAATCCATTCCAATAATATTAGACGGCCATGACCTTTTAGGATGTGCACAAACAGGTACAGGCAAAACTGCCGCATTTGCCATTCCTATTTTACAATTGCTAAAGGGCCGACAAATTGTGCATGAACAAAGAAGGATAAAAGCACTTATACTAACACCAACACGTGAATTAGCCATTCAAATTGATGAAAGTTTTTCGGCCTACGGCCGTCATTGTGGTCTTAATCACTTAGTTATTTTTGGAGGCGTTTCGCAATTGCCCCAAACAAACTCATTAAAAAGGGGTATTGATATTCTTACTGCTACTCCAGGGCGCTTACTCGACCTAATGACTCAAGGCTTTATTGATCTACGAAATTTAGAAATTTTGGTTTTGGACGAAGCCGACCGTATGCTTGATATGGGTTTTATTAATGATGTTAAAAAAATAATTGCTAAAGTTCCTGCCAAACGCCAAACACTTTTCTTCTCGGCCACTATGCCATTAGAAATTCAAAAGTTATCAAATACAATTTTATATAAACCACAGCACGTAGAAGTTTCGCCTGTTTCATCTACCGCTAATACAGTTCAACAAGGGATATATTTAGTTGAAAAAAGCGACAAAAAAGCATTGCTTAACCATTTACTTCAAGACAAAAACATAAAATCGGCCTTAGTATTTACACGCACCAAACATGGCGCCGACAAGGTAGTGAAAGATTTATCTAAAGTTGGAATAGGCGCAGAGGCCATTCATGGCAATAAATCACAAAATGCCAGACAGCGGGCTTTAACAAATTTTAAAAGCGGAGCAACGCGAATATTAATTGCTACAGATATTGCGGCAAGGGGTATTGATGTTGACGATTTATCACACGTTATAAATTATGAATTACCAAATATTCCCGAAACCTATGTTCATCGAATTGGGAGAACCGGACGTGCAGGAGCAAGCGGAATAGCATTATCCTTTTGTGATGCAGAAGAAAAAGAATATTTAAGAGATATTAATAAGCTGATTGGTAAAAATGTTCCTATAATGAGCGACCATCCTTATCAAATGCGAAACACCTCTATTGAAAAAATACAGAATCAACCGGGAGATAATAATAAAAAAGGGCATTCAAAACCAAATTCAGACCGTGGATCAGGCCAATGGAGAAATGGACGTGGAAGAGGCCGGGGATAATAAATCTTACACCGCTATTGGTGCCTTTATCCCTGGATGAGGGGTCATAATTTTTTACCTCAAAATCTTCAAAATCAAAAAGGGTGGTTTTGGTGGTATTTAGCTCCAGGGTTTGATATTTCCATAGTTCAAGGCTTCTTTGCTACCTTAGTTTGCAAAAAAGGCATTGTTCCAATAGTTTATACCTACTTTTCTTTAAAACGATACGAAATCAAAAGAATGGCCGAAGGTTTAAGATGAAGGCCGTAACTAACGGTCGGTTCGTACTTCTCAGCATATTTTGCATCTTCGATGGTTTGATCGCTAATTCTATATCTATTTGATTTATATTGTTCTGAATTTCGAGTTAAAGTAAGGTTTAAGCGAGGTTCAAGAAATATAAACAAGTCGGGCATAAGTTTATATTGAACGCCTATAAATGGGTTATAATATAGGCGCATGTCGTTCCCTTTTGATTCATTTCTTACTGCATTGTAAATGCGGACGGTATCATTTAAATAGGAATAATAAATATTTTCAGTGCGTTTTGAATTATAATTTGAGAAGGTAAATCCTACATCAAATCCTTTATAAAACCTAAACTTGTCATTTGTACTCATTTCTTTTTCTTTACCAATATATAAGCCTAATCCGTAGGAGAATGATTCATTTTTTTTCAAATTATCAGCAATTGCATTCGCGTTATAAATATTAGACTGAAATGGATTACTTGATTCCATCGACAAGTCGAATGCAGTAATTTGTATCCTTAAGGCCGACTTAAAATCAGGCTTGTACTTCCGGTACATAATATTGCTGGTATGTCCGTTAAATAATACGCCTGTGCCAACGGATAATTCTTTTGTTTGGGCAATAGCATTAATAGAGAAAAGAATGATAATGAAAATAAAAAGGATTTGCTTTTTCATAAATTTAATTTGTTTTTTATTTGGGTTAATGATTCTTTTATTTCGTCTAAATCTTCGGTTACTCTTTCGAGCGAATGGGATAGGATAACTTTTTCATCCCCCTCATTAGCAGAGTTGGTGGGTGCAAAATTTACTAAATCTTCCAGACTAATTTTATAAAGGTCGGCCAATTTTTTTGCACGTTCCATATCTAATTTAGAGGATCCGTTTTCCAATGCACTTTAAGCGCTTTTCGACATATTAAGATAAATGGCGACTTCCTGAGAACTCAAATTTATCTGATTTCGATAAAATTTTAAATTCTTATGCATCATATTCCAAAATTCAGTTAAAAATTCCAATAATCAAAATTTATTATTAAGGAAAGTGATTCAAATTTGCTATAAGCTAATTCTATCAGATGAAAAAAATATTTTTAACATTATTCATCGTATATGGAATTTTAAATTCCGCGTATTCACAAAGTATTTCAGGTACTGCTGATCCATGTAGCAATGAGAACATTTCCTACACATTTACGCCATCCACTAATTATTGTACATCCACAGCCACTTGCACAGATTCAAATAATACTGTATTTGCTGATTCCAGATCATTTCAGTGGAGTTTGAGTGATCCTTCCGCAGGAGTTATAGGTTCAAGCACGTCTCTAACAACCAATATAAAATGGAACTGCCCAACTTTTAGTGGTCTTTTGCTAAAAATGCAACCTATCTGCAGCACTTTTACAGAGAAAACTATGTCGTCAGGTAATAAATATTGTGTATTATCGGCTGTGTCTCAAGGTGAAACCCAAAAAAGTATCCAAGTTAAATGCCCAACTCCTTTAATCATAAGTGGCCCCAATCATATTACATGCTGTGATACATTTCTTAAAACCTATTCAGTAGGCAATACATTTGGGCAAAAGAATCTCGTATGGGAAGTTTTAACCACTAATGGATGGGAAATTATTTCCGGTCAAGGAACAGCATCTATTAATGCGAGAGCCGGCAGTACAGGTGCATCTCAGCAAGTTAAAGTTACATCAGGCTATCCCGGCTGCAACTTTGAAAACAAGGCAGTAGGAACTTTGGATGTGAGCAGAACCCCAATTATTGAAGAAGATATTGCACCATCTCTGCCTTGGATTACAGCGGTTTGTATTCATTTATATCGAGATTTTTGTGTTAAACCTATTACAACCTGTTCTACACCTACAACTTTCACTTGGAGCGTTACGCCGGGTAACACGAAGGGGGGAGCAAATCCTACCTTAGTACCTAATTCTTCAGTTACAAATTGCCTTTTTGTCGATGCAATGCAAAACCCTGGAGGCGGCAATAATGGATTTGTTGATATTACAGTAACGGCAACTACCCCCTGTGCTACTTCAACAAAAACACATCGGGTATTAATACCTGAAAAAGAACCTGCCAAACCAACCTGGACTTGGGACGGAGGACTGGGCGACCTTTGTGTAGCTACACGCAATGTAGTTTTTGAAATTACAAATGCCGAAGAGGGGTCTGAATTTGAATGGATATTTAATAATGGAACTACAAGCTACACAATGGAAGGGTATCAGATAGGCACCAATTTTGAAGAGTTTGGAACAACATGGTCGGCTAATCCAAATTCCAATGTTACCCTGACCATTAGGGCAAAAAATGCCTGTGGTTATGGAACAAACACTACATTTTTAATAAGCGCTGCAAGATTTAAAGCCATTAACGATCAGGATTGTGATATGTATCTACAAAAAAGAAGCAATCCAAAACTTGTAAATAATGAACTTTTATGCTACCCAAATCCTGCCAATAAATTAGTAACGATACTAAAACCTACTAATTTAAAACGTGGAGAATTAAAAATTTATGATGCAATAGGAAAACTAGTAAGTACTCAAATATTAGAAAGCGACATAAATATTAATACTGAAAATTGGGCGGAAGGAATCTATTATATTTATTTGATTGGCGAAAAGCAAACTTTAAGCACAAAAATTGAAATCACTAAATAAACCATATTATTTTTATTTATTCCTAATCATGGCGGGGTTTGTGTTAAAACCCTGCCATGTTTTTGCTCAGGTAAAATATTATAATTCGGTCGCTAACAGAAATGATTATAATTTTACTAGCACCCTCTCCTTCTATAGTTTTAATAAGAAACCAATCACAACAGTTACCTACAAACTAGATACGATAGATTATAAATTAATGAGTGAAAAGGTTACTTATAGTCAGTTCTGTGATAGTTCAGGATTTCCAATCTTAACCAGGCAATACTTTTCCTTCTATAACAAAGAAGCTAAGAAAATCCCCTTATTTTTTTCAACCAATGAAAATGAAATAATTTATGCCGGATTTTTTACTAATCAAACTAACTATGTATTTGCCTTATTGGCAAAATATTATCGGCCAGAAATTGAAAATATCCATCCCGGCTCAATAAACATCATAAGGTTTAATCAAAATTCAGATTTATTAGATACAATTATTATTAAGGATGATATGTATAATTGGGGTCAATTATATATTGAGTATTCACCAAACTGTGATTTTAATTATATTTTAACCAGCGATTATATTAATAAAAAATTTAGATTAAGAGCATATAGGGTCGATAGTGTTTTTAACAGGGAACCAGAAATAATTTATACAAATGGGTTTGCTGATAACATAAATTCAATTTCACCAAAAGGAGATATTATAG
>CANMPY010000053.1 GCA_947499775.1 Bacteroidota bacterium
TGACGGAACGGGTAAACATCTTTTCCCAGGTATTATTGACGCACAAGTTCATTTTCGCGAACCGGGGCTTTCTCATAAAGGCGACATCTATACCGAAAGCAAAGCTGCCGTTGCGGGTGGTGTAACTTCCTACATTGATATGCCAAACACCGTTCCCAATGTATTGACTCCTGAAATCCTAAACGAGAAATTCCGTATCGTAGCAGAAAAATCTTTTGCTAATTTCGGATTTTTCATGGGTGTAAACGAAACCAATATTGATGAAGTAATAAAAATGGACCCGTCTCAATTCATTGGCATTTCTGACGATGGACTTTACTTTTCAGGCAAAGGAAATTTGCTTGCGGACAATCCAAGTATAATGGAAAAACTATTTTCAAATTGCAAGTCCATTATTGCAATCCATTCTGAAAGTGAAAAAATAATTGATGAAAACGAAAAACTTTACAAGACCATTTACGGTGAAGATGTACCGCTTATGTTTCATCCTTTAATCCGAAGCGAAGAAGCATGTTATAAGGCGACAGAAAGAGCCATGCAACCACGCACGGTTGCATATTTTGCATTTGTCAACCGAAGCCGAAACACATTTATTTCAAAACAATATTCCTTTATCACAAAAGAAAATCACAACAGAAGTTTCGGTTCATCATCTTTGGTTTTCCAATGAGGACTACTATCGGTTAGGAAGTTTAATAAAGTGCAATCCTGCCATCAAAACTGAAAAGGACAAGGAGGGGCTTTTACAGGCATTGATTGATGACAGAATTGATATAGTTACGACAGACCATGCACCACACACTCTGGACGAAAAGCGAAAGACATATTTTCAAGCTATGTCAGGCATTCCAATGGTTCAGCATTCACTAAACATTATGCTTGAATTTCACAGGCAAGGACTTATTAGGTTAGAAAAAATTGCCGAGAAAATGTGTCATAACCCAGCGACACTTTACCGCATTGACAAAAGAGGATTTATCAGAGAAGGATACTTTGCCGACTTGACCTTGGTTGACTTAAATTCGCTTTGGACAGTCAGCAAAGAAAATATTTTATACAAGTGTGGTTGGTCGCCATTAGAAGGGCAAACCTTTCATTCAAAAGTCACCCACACTTTTGTAAATGGTAATTTGGTTTATGACAACGGACAGTTTAATGAACATCAAAAAGGACAGCAATTAGAATTCAAAAAAGGAACGACCAATACAGCCATACACAATAAAACACACTTTTAAAAACCGCCGTAAGCCAGCCTAATGAATTCGAACCGACAAAAAAATCAGGTCAAAGCCACCCTCGCAACCATACACATTGTCAAGCCCCGCATTCCAAGCGCAGCCTAAGCTTGTCAATGTGTATGGCTGCCCAGCCGCACTGGGGACAATTCCCGTTAAAAGGATACTGCATGTGGGAAAGACGGGCAACTGATAACAGCAGGCAATTGTGATGCTGGTTTTTAGGTTTGGAAAGTATCTCCTTCCAACTTACTTTTGTTTTAGGTGAAAGTGTATCGGCTCCGAAAGCCGCACCACAGTTGCCTGCAACCGTTGGCGGCAAGGCTAAAAAAAATCTTCCAAGTTCAAACATTTTTTTAAAAAAGCATTTGGCGAACTGAGAATTGATACTTAAATTTGTACTCATATATGTACAAAAATTATGTTAACCACAACAATCTCAGATTTCAGAAAAGATATAAAGAAATACTTTGACAGGGTATCCAAGAATTTTGAAACTCTAATCATAAATAGAGGAAAGGATACAGGCGTTGTAATTATGTCTTTGGATGAATACAACTCAATGCTGGCAACCAATCATGAGCTATCTTCTAATTCTAATGAGATGAGATTGGATTCTGCCATCGAAAAACTAAAAAGTGCTAATTTTTTTGAAAAAACACTTCTCGAAGAATGAAGTACATTTTCGTTGATGAATCTTGGGAGGATTATTTGTACTGGCAGAAAACAGACAAGAAAATGGTCTCCAGGGTAAATGAGTTGTTAAAAGATATCTCAAGAAACCCGTTCACTGGAATTGGGAAACCAGAACCATTAAAATATAAATACAAGGGATTTTGGTCGAGAAGAATAGACAATGAGCATCGATTAATTTACAAAGTAAGAGATGAAGAAATCCTTATAGCAAAATGCAGATTTCATTATGATTAAGACAAAATATATTAACAAAGCCCAGCCGCCAACAGCAGATACAACTGATGGCTTGTTTGTAGTTTGGGAAAGGGTGTACTTCCTATTAAATTTGTCGTAGGTTGAATGTTTGTAGGCTTCGAAGCCGCCACCTCTTAAACCTGCAACCTTTATGGGTAACTTTTTCAGGCCTCGCAGAAATTGGAACTTTCCTCGTATTTTTTGAAACATTTTTTTATCTTTGAAACAAATTAGTTATAAATATGCTGACGTTGAATTCAATATTAAGAGAAATTAAAGACGTTCCTGTTAACAGGCTGGAAGAAATATATCAGTTCATTCATTCACTTACCCCTCATAACAAAAAAACAGATACCTTTAGGAAACGGATACTTTCATTTGGAGGATCTTTTAAAGAAATGAGTGATACGGACTATAGCGACTTTGTGAGTCAGACAAAAAAGACAAGAACTGAATTGTTCGAACGCCAAGTCAATCTATGAAGCCTTCAATCTTGGATACCGATATTCTATCAGAGTTCTTCAGAGGTAATCCAAACGTAATTGCGAAGGTAGATGAGCATCTAAAAGAGTATGGTTTTGTGAGTTGAAGTACAATTACCTATTATGAAATCCTCAACGGCCTTTTGTACAAGGATGCGAAAAAGCAATTGAGCAAATTTGAAGATTTTGTCAAGTTGAATAAAGTCATTCCACTGACAATCAGAAATGCTAAAATTGCCGCCTCTATACAAGCGGACTTACGGAAAAAGGGCGAAGAAATTGGTCATACAGATACACTGATTGCAGGAATTGCAATGGCAAATGAGATGCAGCTAATTACCAATAATACTGATCATTTTAAGAGAATAAAAGGTCTTGAAATCGATAATTGGACAAAGTAAGGCCGCAAACCAAAAGAAAAGCTATGGCAAACAATAGATAAAAAATGAAGTCTAGTTTGTAGTTTGGGAAAGTGTGTACTTCCTATTAAATTTGTCGTAGGTTGATAATTTTCAGGCTCCGAATCCGCCACCCAATATACCTGCAACCGTTAAAAGCTTATTTAGGATTAATTTTCTTTTTTTTAAATTTGATATTTGCTTTTTCATACATCACTAGTGGTGTATAATTTCGGCCTTTTAAGCGTCTGCGCTTCCCAATCCAATATCCCTTTGGGAGGTTTTCGACAAAAAATGCTTTGTTTATTTCGCGGTTCGACATTCCAATGATCCAAGGAATATGATAATACTGTTTAAAAAATCGCATGGCGCGTGGTTCATCTCCATAATTCATGCCAATAATTTCAATCGAATGGCCAAAGCTGTCGTGCAACATTCGAAGATACAGCGTGTCTTCTGTTAAACATGCTAAGTCGTCGTTAAAAAAATACAGGTAAATATGCTTTTTTCTATAGGTTTTGAGGGAATGTTTTTCACTCATTTCATTCGCAAAATCTAATTTTGGAACTTTTCTGCAGAGCTTTAGTCTTTTGGTAATCTGCGCATTTTTAATTTCTTTTAGTTCAATCCATTTACCTAAAGGGTCAATTTCGATAATGGTAAAAATCTTTTCATTCCATTCAAAAGTAGTTTTGCCCTTTTTGTATTCTATCAAATCTTCAGATATAATTGGCTGTTTATAAGCACCTACATAAATCATGTCGGTACCAAAATCATTATATAAAGCATTAACATTCATATCTTTTATACCGATGGTGAACGAATCGGTTGGAGATTTAAAATTGGCTGAACATAAATTATAGCGTTGTTCGCGAAAACAATTGTTGATTTTTGTAAATGTCTTTTGGCCGCTATGTTTTTTATAATGTTCGTTTAAAAGGTCTTTGTAGGCTAAGTTTTTTCCAAAAAGTAGCCTGCTAAATTTTACTTCATAATCCGATTCGGGCCACTTTGCGTTTTTTAAGTTTACCACAATCGTATCGTTTTTGAAGGGCATTAAGTATGGTAATCCATCGTCGGTAAAATCGAGGTTATTGTTTTTATCAATATAGAAGTGCGTTGTATAGCGAAACATTCTATTATAGTTTCCGATGATTGCTAAAATGTATCCATGGTTTTCTGTGTTATCAATGCCCGAAAAATAGATGAACGAATAGGCAGTGTCGGTACAGCCTTCCATTACAGGCATTTTTTTGATGTTTATGTTTTTGCCGTTTTTGGTATCGCTTATTCCAAAAGTGGAATAAGGTTCAATACTTAAACTTGTAAATTTATAAACAGGAATAATAGCTTGGGTTTTCTTTAATTTATCATCTTCAACTTTAGAGTTTAACAAAACTTTGAAAGCATTTTGAGCCTGAGAATGAAAGCTACTTATTAGTAAAATAAACCCTAAGCAAACCGTAGCGTTTTTTTTGATTTCAAGGGTGAACCAATTTAATATCATACCTATTTTAGATCAATAAATCCATTCCACCATGTTTTGTCAAACCCTGCCGCGAATTTTGAATAAAATTTAACAGCCTCTTGGTTCCAATCCAACACCTGCCAATTGATTCGCACACATGACTCCGCTTTTGAAATTTGAATTATTTCTTCAAATAACAATTTGCCAATCCCATTATTTCTATGAGTTTGTTTAACATAAAAATCTTCTAAGTACAAGCACTTTCCTTTCCAGGTAGAGTATCGGTAATAATAGAGGGCAAATCCAATTATCTCTGTATCTCTTTCAGCCACTATGCATTTAAACAATGGATTGGAGCCAAATCCATCCTTAATCATTCGATCGGCAGTATTGGTAACTTCCTCAGGTGATTTTTCAAAGAGAGCTAGCTCATGAATTAAGCCCATTATTTGTGAAACATCGCTCACTATTGATTTCCGAATGCTAAGGTTATGAATATGCAATTTTTGAAGTAATCTTGTAAAAAGTGAATTCGAATTAACGAAGGCAAATTTAAACTTTGGCAGTATAATTTTTTTTACTTTTTAATAAATAATTTTAATACCCGCTAGGAGTGGAATAAGTATTTTAGTGCTAGATATGAACACATTAAAAAGCTTAAAAATTTAGTTTTTAATTTTGTGAATCCCAATAAATCCGTGTTAAATTAATGTTGATGAATTGATTGTCCACAAATGCATTCACTATTAAGCTTAGTTATGGTCAAGTAGTTAACGAATTGTTTATAAACTAATACACATGTCATGAACAATTAAATTAGTTTAGTGGATAATAAAAACCGCCAAAATAATGGATTTAAAATAACATAGAATTGTAACGATAACCTAACTAATGGCACTTGATCCTACATTTAAGAACAAAAGACAACAAAAGAATTTAGAAGAAATAATTTTTAATGGAAAACTACCTCCTCAGGCCCTTGATTTGGAAGAGGCGGTATTGGGTGCCATGATGCTTGAAAAAAATGCCCCAGAAAAGGTCTTAGACATTTTGAAAAGCGAATCGTTTTATGCTGATTCCAATAAGCTTATTTTTAATGCCATACATGATTTAGCAGATAATGCCAAACCCATTGACATTTTAACCGTTACAGAAGAATTGCGGAAGAAAGGGAATTTAGAATTAGCAGGAGGCGCTTTTTATGTAACTCAGCTTACGAATAGGGTGGCTTCGGCAGCCAATATTGAATACCATACCCATATCTTAATTCAAAAATACATTCAAAGGCAAATGATTCAAATAGCCGGAGAAATTGGGAAAAAAGCATTTGAAGATACTACCGATGCATTTGAATTATTAGATGAATCGGAAGGCAAATTATTTGCGATAAAGAATGATACCATGAAAAAAGGTCATATGCAATTAAGCGATATAATGCATAAAGCCTTTAAGCATATTGAATCCTTGGCAGGCAATAAAGGACAATTATCAGGTGTACCATCTGGGTTAACTGATTTGGACCGATTAACAGGAGGGTGGCAAAAATCGGATTTAATTATCATTGCAGGTCGTCCGGGTATGGGTAAAACAGCGTTTGTAGTATCAATTGCTCGAAATGCTGCTATCGATTTTAATAAGCCCGTAGCACTTTTTTCATTAGAGATGTCATCAGTTCAGTTGGTAACGCGACTTATTGCATCAGAATCAGAAATTCAGGCTAATAAAATTAGAACGGGTGATTTAAAAGATTTTGAATTTGAACAATTACGTGTAAAAACAGAACGCTTATCGGAAGCCCCAATTTTTATTGATGATACCCCGTCGCTTTCAATTTTTGATTTTAAGGCAAAAGCCAGAAGGCTAAAATCGCAACATGGTATTGAATTAATTATTGTGGATTATTTGCAATTGATGAGAGGTGACGACAAAAACATCGGTAATCGTGAACAAGAGATAAGTTATATATCGCGAAGTTTAAAGGCCTTAGCCAAAGAGTTAGATATACCCGTTATTGCGTTGGCTCAGTTGAGTAGAAATGCCGAAAAACGGGAAGGAAATCGCCCGCAATTATCCGATTTGAGGGAGTCGGGCTCTATAGAACAAGATGCAGATATGGTAGGATTTATTTACCGTGCCGAATATTATGGTCTTGCCGAAGATTTGGATGGGCAATCAACACAAGGTACGGGCGAATTAATTATTCAAAAACATCGTAATGGCCCAACTGATAATATTAAATTGAGGTATCACGCCGAATTTACTCGTTTTTCGAACCTCAATGATTCGGCCATAACGAGTGATTTTAGTTTTACTGATAAAGGTGCCGAAAATGGGAGCATAGTATTAGGATCAAGAATGAACGATTCGCAATTATACAACGATGACGAAACGCATCCTTTCTAATTATTTTGTTTGCTAAATACCTTATTTAATAACGTTAAAGGAAGTGTAAACGCGTTTTCCATTTTCTAAGCTGAGCTCCAAATGGTAAATCCCTATAGATAAATTAGGGCAATTAAAGGTGAGGGTATCTTGACTAATACGGTTTTCTTTAAATACAGTTTTCCCATGAAAATCGAAAAGTTTACATTCAATTTTTTGATGTTTTGCAATTCCAATTAAGCCAATAGTAAAGGTTCCATTATTAGGGTTAGGGTAAAGTTGAATTACACTTTCGTTTTTTATGGATTTTATTCCTATATGATTTATGGTAATAATCTGATTGGAATCCATACATTCGCACCCGTCGCTTGTTTTCATATATACCCTTACTCTATAGTTCCCATCGGATTGAAACGTGTGATTTGGAGAAATTAAATTACTGAAACCTCCGCCTTCAAAATTCCACTGATAAAACAAATAGGCCAAATTATTAGGAACAAAGTTAAATTCATATCCACCTGTTTTTGCCGATTTATAGGTAAATCCACATTGTGGAGTTTCCTTGATATTAACCGGTAAAGTTATCGCATCTTGGCAACCTCCCTTATTACTGGCAATTAGGGTAACATTATACGTGGATGCCACATTGCCTTTATAGGTCTTAGTTGGTGAAAATTGAGTACTGCTATCTCCATCCCCAAATCGCCACACATAATCTATAATACCACTTCCTGCTGTTTTATTTGTAAACGTTACAGAATTTCCTAGACATGCATCTAAAGCTTCAAAATTTGCAGTTGGTTGTTTTAAAACATTGATTATTTTTTCGATGGAGGTGCTGCATCCATTATCACCTATTGCCATTAATAGTATGTTTTTTGTACCTAAAGTAGTAAAATGAAAGCTTGGATTCTTTAGAACTGAACTTGCCGTATCACCAAAATTCCATTGATATCGTGTTATTACATCCTTTGGTTCGAATGTGATATTTTTAAACTCGACTGGTTTTACACTACAAGTTGGTCCATAGGTAAAATCTGCTTCAGGTGAGGCCTGTATATTTACCGACTTTATCATAGAATCGGAACACCCAAATTGACTTGTTGCAATGTATTTTATTATTTTTGTTCCAGCACTGTTATACTGATGGGTTGGATTGGCATCGGTGTTTCCATTTCCATCACCAAAAAACCAATTGCTTCCAAATCTATCTTCTAAACCAATAGTAGTATTATTTTTAAATAAAATATCCGTTTTTGTGCACTTGCCCTCTATATCAAAATTGGCTATCGGTTTCAAAAATTGATGCGCTTTTTTGCTTAGCCAACTTACACATCCATTTGCATTAGCTGTAAGGGTAACAATATAACTTGAGGGGATAATATACCTATGTTTCAAACTCACGTTTTTACGTGTGTACCCATCGCCTAAATCCCATTGATAGGATATTTTACCAGTGTTTATAGTTGTTAAATTAATAAAATTCAAACTGTCGCCCGTGCAAGCGTTAATTACTTTAAATTTAACTTCAGGTATTTCGAAAAGCGTAATACTGAAACTTGTGTCCTTGGAAATGTTGAAATTACTTAGTGAAGTTAGCTTTACGGTGTAAGTCCCATATTTGGGGTAGTTGTAAATGGGGTCTGGGTAATTGCTTGTGTCCCCATTTCCAAAATCCCACTTATAGGAAATGAATCCACTTTTAATGGTTAGAT
>CANMPY010000054.1 GCA_947499775.1 Bacteroidota bacterium
TTAGAAAAATCTGTTTTTATTTTTTTAGCATCATAATTCCCTTCGCCAATCATGGCTACTCTGTGTTTAATCCCTTTTACCTCGAAATTAATGATTTCATGGTTACCCAATGCAAAAGGGCTATCAGCCAAAAGGTCATAGCTTTCGGCTAAAAAAGTATTGGGGCTAATTTCAGGCAAGGCTACGGTAATATGTTTCCAATTTTCGGGCTTAATAAAACTAATTTTGCAAAGCTGATTTTGATATCCTTCGGCATACATAAATACCGATACTCCGTGCAAAAAAGCTTGAAAATTATCGATATAACTTGTTCGCACACCAGGTTCGAAGGCATACACTTCATACGAAATTTTAAGTTTCGAAATCCCTTTTTTGAACTTAACCCTCCATGTATTTTTAGTCTGCTTATCTATTGCCAAGTTCGGCCCATCAGATTGAGCATTGATTCGATCTACATGTCGCGAAAATTCTCTAATTTTATAGGATCCGGGAGTCCATACCGGCATTACAATATCTGTATAGATTCCGCTTGGTTTATCTATTTCTAAATCAACCCGAACATAGTGGGTTTCTGGTTTTGGAAACGATACGGTATAGATTACTTCTCCCTGCATAACATTAGCTATACTTAATAAAAATATGAATAAATTAAGCCTTTTCATGGCAGCACGAAAATACGGTTTTGATTGGAGATTTAGGCGATGTTTGGCTTTGCTCTTTTAATGGCTGATTCAAGCAATAAGGATTAGAACAAAGCAACAAATTAGATAGATGCTATAATAATGTGTGCTATAATCCTTAGCCCACGGTTTAGAACATAGATTATTTTAGATTATTATTCTTACATCCCCACTTGCCTAATTTTGCTTACCCCAGAGCTATTCACTTCCAGAGTCGGATTTCCCATATATTCTAATTTGCAAGCGCCCGATAGTTTTCCGCTTATGGTTTTGGCTGGCCCTATAATAGTCTCGTTAGCGCCCGATAAATTAATGTTTACACTATGTGCAGTTAAACTTTTACACTCAACATGTGAGGCTCCCGACCCTTCAAATTTTATAGTTTTAGCATTGCCAGATATATCCAAATAACACACCCCACTTATGTCCACATTAATTTCATTGTATTCGGCATCTATTGTGGCTTTGGAAGCACCGCTCAATTCAAGGTTGAGTTCCTCTCCGCCAAAATGAGCAATTTTACAAATGGTAACGCCCGATAGTTTTACACCTGCCAATAGAGGCATCGTGATAATAACTTTTGGACGGGTTTTAAAATTAAAATGATCTTCATCCAAATCAATCACCAATTCATTGTTTGACTGATTAATTTCTAAATGTTTTATAATATTGTCAGGCCCTATTTTTTGAATAGTATATGAGGTTCCATTCCGTATTTCCACATCTATATTTCCTATAGCTTCTATATGGGTAAAGTTAGAATAATTGTGTAACCCTGCACTTCCCAATGGAATTGAATCGGGGCAAGTGGGACAAAACAAATTACCTTTAAGAAACACCAAAGCATTTGGTTTATCCTTTGTTTCATCAGCATAGTATGTAATATTTTGGCCTTCTACATTCACACCCATTTTTTGGATAGATTTATCTAGCGTAAACGATTTCCCATTGGGTATTAAAATTAAATATTCCACTTTTTGCCCACGGAATAATCCTGTTTTTTCAAAATAATTTCCTGTTTTTAAAGTCAGTTCATTGCCTGAAAACACGTAGGTAGCTCCATTTTTTTCAGCCTGCGCACGGGCGTGTGTCGAGTTTTTTCCATTGGCCGATTGGGTACTTGTAATGTGAACCAAACTATCATCGGATGATGAAATAGTTACATCAATACATCCCATAAAGTAATCGTCATCGTTAAACGTTGATTTGATAATTAGTGGTGCAGTTAGCACTTCTGTTTTTTCGGAAGAAACCGTTTCAAATGACTTAAAATTTTGTAATCCAAGATAAATAAAATAAATAAGTACAGGTATAGTAGCTATCCAAATCCAGCCCAACACTCTACGGATGGGTTTGTAATTTACATGGGTACTAAAGCCAAATTTTAAAAGCCCGGTAAGTATTGCAAATAAAGGAATAGATATAAATAATCCCACTAATATTTTAAACGTTAAAAACTCCCATCCGGCATCAAAAAAATTGGGGATCCGACTCATCATAACATCATTATCATTAAAAACAAAACTGGAATTGCTGGTAATAAGTGCTATTAGAGTTCCCGATAAAATTAAGAGTATAATAAAACCTATAAAGAGGGCAATTCCTTTAAAAATAACTTTAAATATTGGTGAAAGGCTACTGAAAATATCGCCTATCTTTTGTCCAAAGTTTTGGGCTTTGAGGTTTTGCTCCACTTTTCCGGCTTCAGTTTTTACCCTATTTATTATATTGTCCAAAGTTGGGGCTTCACCCCGCATTTCCAATTTTTGGGCTGTGGTTATGGCTTCGGGAACAATTACCCACATTATAAAATAAAGCAGAAACCCTATCCCCATCACAAAAAACAGAAACACCCAAATTAACCTTACAATAACCGGATCAATATTAAAAAAATTGGCAATGCCCGAACACACTCCACCAAATACTTTGTTGTCGGTATCACGGTATAGGCGTTTGCGAACTGTATCGTTTGGAGCTGCCGATTGCTTTGGTTTATCTTCAGCATTTTCGGAATCTTCAAACTCGCCAGGATTTCCCATGGCTTTTTTTACAAATTCAACATCTTCAATAGTGGCCGATACTTTTCCTGCGGTGCGTTCCATTAACATTTCGGCCAATCGGGCTTCAATGTCGTTGATAATCTCTTTACCATTTTCAGTATTAGCAAAGGTTTCTTCAATTTGATGGATGTATGGCTTTAATGCTTCATATGCATCTTCTTCCATTTTAATAGCGTAGCCGCCAAGGTTAATTGTAATAATTTTGTCCATTGTAATGCGATTTATTTTTGGGTTGTTTTATTTACGGAGAAATTCAAATCTCTCCAGGTTTCATCTAGTTCTTTTAAAAATTCACGGCCTTCTTCCGTCAATAAAAAATATTTTCTTGGTGGGCCCTGTACCGATTCTTTCCAAGTATATGCTAGCAATCCTGCATTTTTTAAACGGGTTAAAAGCGGGTATAAAGTTCCTTCTACCACTATTAAATGGGCTTCCTTTAGTTCGGTTAAAATATCGGAAGCATATATTTCTCCACGGTTTATTATAGCCAGAATACAATATTCCAATATTCCTTTCCGCATTTGTGATATGGTGTTTTCTACGTTCATATATTGTGATGCAAAGATATATGTTTTAAATTGTACTATGCAATACATAGTACTATAAAAATATTACTTTTTAGACGAACGACGATTTATTATCGTTCACTGTCGGGTAACATTTCGGCTTAAATAAAGTGCTGTAAGCCCTGCCAACATTAGCATTAAGGCAGTAATTGATGCTGTATTTTTAAAGGTCTTGGCTAAAATCTCAACCGAACTTTTTCAGCAAATAGGCCTAAGTAAAAATGACAAAAACTTGGTGATGGACTTGTGATTTCTATTAAATTGCCTACAATTTCAATATTCTTTTTGAAAACAAATCCTTACCTATTTGAATATTTAAGATATAAACGCCTGTAGATAAACGAGAAATATCGAGTGAGGAATGGGCTCCAACCGTATTGCCATAAACGAGTTCACCCTTGGTACTGTATATGTAAACATTAGCGTTCATCAAAGCCTTATTATCACCAATGCTAAGATTAAGATGGCTTTCTATCGGATTATTGAATTGTATTTTTGGTGCATTAAAGTTGGCAACCAAAATTCCAGTTGAAGGACTATAATTTTTGAATTGCGACTTAAACACGCCTCTCCCATGGGTAAATATATAAATAACACCATTTTTTGGATGCGATACAATTTTATGAATCGGAACATTTGGAACCGCAGTCTCTTTGCTCCAAGTAACGCCACCGTTAGCCGTAGTATATAATCCAAAATCAGTACCTGCTAATATTACATTACTATCACTCGAATTAACTTCCACACAATTTACCGGAAGCGAAACAGGCAAATTGCCACTGATATTAATCCAAGTAGGGGTATCACTTTCGGCACGTTTCAATTTCCAAACTCGAGGTTTTGTATTAATATCCGACATCGAAATATAAACGGTATTAGGATCGTTAAGGCTCACTTTTATACAGTTTATTACCGAGCCTTTTGCTAAGGCAGGAGCCGTATTAGTTAAATCCACTTCTTTTTGTACCATTGAATTGGCTTTCTTACTTCTATAAAGGGTGTTTCCTCCGCCACCAAAATAAACGGTAGGGTCTTTTTCATAACTCATTCCCATTGACAATACAATTTTATTTAGCGGTAAAGTAAGATCTCGCCAACTGTTGCCTGAATTTGAAGAAGCTAAAATTTTAGTTTTTGACAGCACATAAATCTGATTGCCATCCAAAGGATTTACTTCAATAGGATTTATAAACCAATAGGTATTGGTTCCGGGAGGTGTAATGATAGTTTCGTTACCAAAATCAGAATCTAAGCGACGCAATGCTCCATTTTGATAGGAGGCATAAACATAAAACGGGGCTTCAGATGAAAAGGCACAATACGAGCCGTCACCTCCCAAAGCCTTGCTAAAATTAAATCCATCATAAGCATGCGTCCCATTATCTTGAGTGCCTCCAATAAACGATTCGGAGCTAAATGGATGAATATTACCGGTATAAAATTGAGTTATATTTAAGTCGTTATTGAGGGAAACATTATTTGTAAAAAGGGTATTAGCATTGTAACGATACACTCCGCCATCGTTTCCTATCAAAAGGGATTTTCCACTTGGGTAAAATGCGCTTGATTGATAATCGGCATGGCTTGCTTTTATTTCTTTCCATGTAACACCTCCATCAATTGACCCAAGCCCTTTTACCGAAATTGATAGCACGATATTAGTATCCTTTGGGCTAACGGCTGTATTAAAACAATACCAAGCCCACGAATAAGTCCCTGTTATTGTTGGGCTCGTCATTTTTTTCCAACTTTGGCCATGATTGGATGTTTTATAAATTCCAACCAAGGCTGTACCCCCTGTATTTACCATTTGGCAATAGGCCACTTTTGGATAGGTTTTGCAGTAACTCATGCTTATTCGACCTATTCCGGTTGTAGGCAAAACCCCCGAAAATCGCGTAAATTTCATGCTTGTATCTTCTGTTGCACTAATCAAACCATACGCTTCTAAGCCAAACCAAATGGAAGAATCTTGATAGGTAACAATTTCATGAATTGCTTTCGAACTTGGATAAACAACTTTAAATGTGCTTCCATTATTGATACTTCTATACAGCCCCCCATTAGCAACCCCTACATACAAGGTTGAGCTATCCGTTTTTGAAAACTCAACATCCCAAATGGTACTAAAGGCAGTATTTGACGCAGTTGAAGCTAATTGGTTAAACGTAAGCCCTCCATCAATTGATTTAAAAATACCAGCGCCAGACAAGTCAGCCGAATTACCAGTTCCCTCTCCCGTACCATAGTAAATTTCATTGGCATTAAATGGATTTTGAGTAATGCAGGTTATGGCCATTGAAACGTTGTGTTCATTGATAGCTTTCCAACTTTGCCCGCCATTGTTAGATACCCATAATCCACCAGAAATTCCACCAGCAAAAATATGAGAGCTATCCTTGGCATCAATTAATAAAGCCCTTACTCTCCCAGCCACGTCCTTCGGACCCATTTCGGTTATATAGCTAAGTACATCGGTACCTTTTTTATAAAGCGCATCTTGTTTCTGCCACGAATTGCGTAAGCCATAATAGCTAATGCCATCAATAGGATTTTTCATGGCAACCAATTGCTCATGCCATCCAGGATCTTGCATTATTTTATTAGGTTTTGAAGCTCTGAATTGCGACACTAATACAGCGATGCTCGCAAAAACTATAAGAAAAAAAAGGAATTTAAAATTTTTCATTCGATAAACAAAAATAATGAAAAATCAGTATTTACCCTAAATGGACAATACAGAATTTCATCATTTATTAGCCTTTAATGCACACGCTCAACTTTAATCATCTTATCGCCAACTCCTAATTTATGAACGCTTTCCAACCCGTTTACAACATAGCCTATTATGGTATATCGGCCATCTAAATGAGGTGTTGGGCAATGCGTAACAAACCATTGACAGCTTTCAGTATCCTGGCCTGCAGATGCCAAACCTACTGCGCCTGTCGAATAAGTTAAGCTTGAAAATTCGCTTCGTATAGTATAATCTTGACTTCCAAAACCATCGCCTCGCGGGCAACCACCTTGAAGTACAAAGTTGGGAACCATACGATGAAAATATTTTCCATTATAAAATCCTTCATCCACTAATTTCAAAATCGAGGCTACAGATCCTGGAGCTTCATTCACATTCATCTGAATAATAAAATCGCCAGCATTAGTGGTAACCTTTATTTTTTGATCGTGTTTAATGGTAGCTACAAAATCCCAATCAATTGGATGATTCCATTTGGGTTCTAGTTTGGTATAAATCGAATTCGACTCCTTAGCTTTTACCTTGGCTATATCAATAAATGCCTCCATTTCTTGTGGGAGCTTTAAGCTAGTCTGCATTTCAATTAATTGATTAATTAAAGAGGATGGCAAGGTTATTTGTTTATCTAAAATGGCATTTGCAATAATACTTAATACGCCCTCATCGCCTTCTTTAATTACAGTAAGAATGGATTGATAAAAATCATCAACAAGTGCTTCATCAAATCCTTTTGAGTTTCTACATTTTATGAGGGATTCAATGGCCGCTGACTTTACAGCTGGTAATGTATTTTGCATCAAAATGGTATTGATGGCTGCAAACATGCTCGAATTATTTTCCATGATCTGCAATTGCCAAATCATATCATAAATTGGGTTACTAGGTGTTAGTTTAATACTAGAATTACTACAATCGGCTGATCTTAATACATTAACCTTGGCGGGATTGTAGGTTATTTCGGGAGTTGCTTGAATAGTTTGGCATGATTTTGCTATTAAATCACTATATGCCAATTGAACGGCAGGATAAACCGATCCACTCCTATTCATTAACACAGAACATTCAATTGAATCATAACTCGTCTTATAATTTGAAAGCACCTTATATATGGAAATAGCCTTTAAGCATTCTGAATTATCGGCTAATTTTGGATTCAAATTTATATAATTCAAAAGCATTGGATATAAAATTTGCGAATCTTTAGCAGTAATATTCGCTCTACCAAGAGAAATAATGAGAGGAATAGCAATATCGGATGGCCATGCACCAAGGCTGTTTAAGTCTATTAATTTAAAACCGTTTGAGTCTATTCTGTGTGGAGTTCGTGCTAAGTACCATGCGGCATAAAACTTATTTTCAGCATTAGAAGCGTTCAAAAATTTAATCATTTTTGGCGTGAACGATTTTTTACCTACCCCTTTTAGCATAGCCAAGTATATGCATTCAGCATATAAGGCTTGATTACTATAATTACTGTCTATTAATAAATTTACCTTCGATTTTGTGATGCATTTACCTATTGCTTGCAATCATTTTTATGGATAGATTGATTTTCAGTTTGTTTAATAAGTTGAAATAAAAAAGGCAAGTAAAACGAATCTCTACTTTGTCCAATAGCTTGAATAGCTGCAATAGACACTTCTGGATTTTTGCTGTTAAGCTGCTGAATTATGGATTTTCTTAATACCGTATCGTGCCAACTTAATAACCCATTTAAGGCGGTAAATTTTTGATTTTCCTTTCCTTTAGTTAAAATTAAATTGGTATATACCGCATCATGATGATCTTTAGCATCCCAAATTTTTTGATTACTCTTATTCTTAAAACGGTTTTGCGCCGAAATTTCATTAACCCCAATGAAGCCAATCAGTAATATTAAAATTTTTGTTTTCATTTTATTTTTGAGCGGTTCTATAAAAATAAATTGCAATGGGCATAAAGAATAAATTTGGTAGCCACACGGCCAATACTGGCGGCATACTTCCATTGGAGCCATAAGAAATAAACCATTGAATTAAAAATAAATAGGCAAAACTTACAAATAAGCCAACGGCTAAATTTACACCCATACCTCCACGTTTTTTGGAGCTTGAAACACAAACTCCAATAAAAGTGAGCAACATCAATGAAAAAGGGGCAGCATAGCGTCGGTATTTTTCGGTTATATAAAAAAATGCTCTTCCAGTACCTCGCATCTGTTCCAAATCAATATAAGTATCTAACTCGCTTAGGTTTAACGATTGCACATCGTCGTCGCGCACAAAAAAATCAGATGGATTAAATGGAATTAAGGTATCTAAAGTTGCACCCATATTTAATTTTTCATTGCCATTGGTGTATATAGTACGGTAGCGGTAATTATACAATCTCCATTTCTTTTTGCCCGGAAACCAGTTTATTCTTTCGGCAGTTAATTTTTTTGTTATCTGACCTTTTGCAATCCATTCAATATTTAGATTATATCCCGAACTATCCATACGATTAAAATTGCC
>CANMPY010000055.1 GCA_947499775.1 Bacteroidota bacterium
AATTTGTTTATTTCCAGGGTTATACTCTTCAAAATTTAAGGACGCATCGTTGTTAGAAAAGAATTTTTTAACAAGATCGGTCGCTAAAATTACCTGTATAGGCTTAAAGGTGTATTGGTTGTAGGTTTTTACTAGCGAGTATTTAATTTTTGGTCCAACAGCTAAGGCGGTATTGGATGGCAAGGTCCAAGGCGTGGTGGTCCAGGCAATAAAATAGGTATCATCCAGGCCTGTCAGGTTTTTAAAACCTGTAAGGTCTCCTTTTATTTTAAATTGGGCTACAACCGTCGTATCTTTTACATCCCTGTACGTGCCGGGTTGATTAAGTTCATGTGAACTTAGTCCTGTTCCAGCAGCAGGTGAATAGGGTTGAACGGTATGCCCTTTGTATAAAAATCCTTTTTTGTATATTTCTTTTAGTAAATACCAAACCGTTTCGATGTATTTATTTTCATAAGTTATGTAAGGGTCATCAAGGTTAACCCAATAACCTATTCGTTTGGTTAAATCATCCCAAACGCTTTTAAACTTCATTACATCTTGACGACAGGCCGTATTATAGTCTTCAACACTTATTTTTTTGCCAATATCATCCTTAGTTATACCTAGTTTTTTTTCTACTTGTAATTCTATTGGAAGTCCATGAGTGTCCCATCCGGCTTTTCGCTCCACTTTAAAACCTTGTAGGGTTTTATACCTGCAAAAAATATCTTTAATAGTGCGGCTCATCACGTGATGAATGCCCGGCATTCCGTTGGCTGATGGAGGGCCTTCGTAAAACACAAAATCTTCAGCTCCATCGCGGTTGCTAATGGTTTTTTGGAATATTTTTTTTTCGTTCCAAAACGCAGTCACTTCCTTTTCAAATTCAGGAAAATTAGCTGTTTTGTATTCTGGATATAATTTATTTTGACCTTCTTCCTGCACGCTATTTTTATAAAAAACGCTGCGAAGATAAGAAAAAAACAGGGCTTAAATACGATGATTAGAGGTAAATAGGACGGAATAAGGGATTCCTGATTTTCTTTTCGCGACTTACACTAGGGATAAAATACTATTTTGTAATTTATCGAGTTAGTTAAACAATATGTATGATTTAGGCTTGAGTTTACATTTTTATAGTCAATTTTTAAAGTGAAACGATAAAGTGTTCAAAAGTCGAGCTAAAATTAATCTAAGAAATGCTGCATGTTTGCCAAAAAATTTTTAAAAGATAAATGAATAAAGGTGCTTTATTAATTCTACTATTCGTTATGCCTTTATGGGTACAGTCACAAAAAAAATGGTTTAGGGTGGATGATCCTCAAAGTAAAACATGTTATTTCATTGATACCTTAGGCCACCAATCTCCAATTGGCATTCATGATAAAAATTTCATTGGTGAACAATTTTCGGAGGGATTAATTTGTATTAACTTTAAAAAAAATAGCCAAGCTCGAGATGCTTGGGGGTGCTTGAATGATAAGGGTGATACGGTTATACATGGAAAATATTTAGAATCGTTTAGCTTTTATAATGGGGTTGCCAAGGTTTACACTTCTTTAATTTCAGATAGGGTTAGCGCAGGTGATGATGAACAGGATTACTATTGCCAATATATTAATTTAAGTGGGGTACCCATTCATGAAAAAATATTTGAAGGGAATAAAAGTTCGGTGATGGACCATTCTTGGGCAATCGTAAAATCAAAAAAACAATGGTATATATTGTCAAAATATGGAAAACTAAAGGAGTTGTCAGTAGATTTTGAATACGTTTATCCTTTTAGTAATGGATTGGCTTTGTGTAAACGTATGAATACCTATACGGTATATATTGACACTACGGGTTGGCCAGTTTTTGATATCCCGAACGAAAATTATACAGGTGATTTTATAAATGGATTTGCGACCTATTCAACCGTAAAAAATAGATATGGCTTCATGAACAAAAAGGGTCAGCCCATTTCACCCTGTATTTATGAGGCTATTTTAGATTTTTCGGAAGGATTAGCTGCAGTAAAAATTTATAATAAATGGGGGTTTATTGATAGCAAGGGCAAAATTAGTATTGCCGTTAAATACGACAAGGTAGATCAATTTATTGATGGGCTAGCAAAGGTGAAACTTGGCGATAAATATGGATTTATTGACAAAACTGGGCGTGTAGTTATTCCCTTAAAATTGAGCGATTCGCATAACTTTATTCAAGGAGTAGCTTCGGTATGTGACGATAGAAACCTTTGGGGTCTGATTTCAAAAAATGGGCAATGGGTAATTAAACCTCAATTTTTAACGATGGAAAATGTAAAGGGAACTGGATATTCAAATGTGTTATATTCAGAGAAAACCCAATCGAAAAAAGGAAAATCGGAGGCATTTAAAAAAGCATTAATCAGCAATCGCGGAAAAATTGTTTGGTGTTCGGGCACTCCGCCTGATATTAAATAGACAGATTTTTATAGTTATTCAAAACTATCTAAGTCGACCAAGCCACTACCCTCATTCTTTTTGGCAATGGCTACATCATAACTGTGTAGCAAGGCGGGCAATAAAATAAGGTTAGAAAGTAGAGCTAATATTAAATTAATACTTGTAAGTATGCCTAGCATAATGGTACCACCAAAAGACGAAAACGCGAATATTAGAAATCCAAAAAATAATACAACGGCAGAATAAATCATACTGACTCCCGATTCCTTTAAAGCACTCGAAACGGCTTTTGGGATATTATATTTATGCCTCTTGAGTTCTTGCCGGTATTTGGCCAAAAAATGTATACTGTAATCCACGGCTATTCCGTAGGCAATTGAAAATACAATAATGCTGCTAGGCTTAAAATCAATTCCACAAAAACCCATAATAGCAATTGTCATTATTAGCGGTATAATATTTGGAATGAACGAAATAATAATCATCCGCCAATTAAAGAAAATAAAGGCCATGATGAGTGAATTGGCAATTAAGGCATAAATTACACTCATAAAAAGGTTATCAAAAAGGTAGTGATTGCCTTCTAAAAATATGATACTATTGCCTGTTAATGAAATCTTAAAATCGGTTGACGGGAATATTTCTGATGCTTTCTTATTTACACTATCTTTTATTTCCTGTATGCGTTTCGATCCTACATCGGCCATCTGAAAGCTAATTCGCGCTCTTTGATAATTGCTGTCGACCAAATTATGAAGGATGTTGCCATCTTTCTGGCCCATTGGCATCATATTCATCAGCGTGTTCAGATCCATGATACTCGGAATAAGGTATCGAATAGAATCCCCATCATAATAGGCTTGATTCGCAAATCGCAACATCTTAGCTAATGACATTGATTTCGAAAATTCGGGCATTTGACCTACGTCATGCTCAAGTTTATCAATACGTTGAAGAGTTCTTACGTTTTTTATTCCTCCATTTTTCTTCGAATCTATGATGATTTCGAAAGGCATAACCCCCTTAATGTTTTTTTCAAAAAACCTTAAATCTACACATAATGGATCCTTTTGAGATACATCATCAAGCATGTATCCAACTGAGGTAATGAGCAGCAAACCAACTATAGAAACAGCTGTGATTACTATAGTACAGGTATAAATTAGGCGTCTTTTGAAGGTAATTACATGGACGAGCCAATCGACAATTACTTGTAAAAATTTACGATCGAGGTGTTTGGTTTGCTTATGAGATGGAGGTGGTAAATAGCTAAAAATAATTGGTATAAGCACCATTGAAATGACATAGACCGCCATTATAGCCCAGAATGAGATTAGTCCAAATTCTTTTAGGGCAGCGCTTCCTGAAAAATAAAATACGCCAAAACCAAAGGCAGTTGTTAGGTTTATAAAAAAAACAGCAGCACCAACTTTTGAAATTACGCGGTGCAGCGCTTTCATTTTATTTCGATGCTTTCTAAATTCATCGTGGTATTTATTTAAAAGATAAATGCAATTGGTTATGCCTATTACAACCATTAAAGGCGGCATAAGGCCTGTGAAAAGCGTAATTTTAAACCCGCATAGGCCATTTATTCCTAAGGTCCAAATTACGCCCATTATTACAACAAGTTGTGCAAAAATCAGCGTATAAAACGACCTGAAAAAAAACAACATGATGAGAGACGTGATCAAGAATGAAAACACCGTAAATAAGATGATTTCATGTTTTACTTTTTTCGAAAATTCAGTTCTTATGTAGGGTAAGCCTGAAAAGTGTGGCTCTACGTTATGTTTTTTGCAAATTTCTTTAACCTGTTTATGGATGTTTTCAACAAAAGTTACGCGTTCCTTGCTGTCCAAAAGCTGCGACTCCATGGTAATAGCCATTATGGTTAAGTCTCCACTTTTATCAAAAATTAACCCATCGTAAAATTTAAGGGTATGCATTTTTGCTAAAAGGGTATCAAGATCTTTTTGACTAGTAGGGCGGTGTGTAAAAATTTTTGATTGACCAAATGTATAGGAAGAGTCATTGACGGCAAGAGCTTGCAGATTTGCTGTAGAAAGAATTCTTTTTATTCCTGGAGTTTTTTCGATTTGTGCAGTTAAATCGTACCAATCATTAAAAAAACGTAATTCTTTAATTTTTGGATCGCGAATTCCTATTACCATCACGCTGCCATCGTCGCCAAAAACTTTTTTAAAATCTTTATAGACTATAAGCGCTGAATCATTTTCAGGAATAAAGCGGGGGTTGTCGTAAGCAAATTTATTAAACTGCGCTTCATAACCCATGTAGGCTGTGGCGGCCAAAAGAAAGGTTATTAACCAAAATCGATTGCGAAGTAAAATATTAGCGAGTTTTTCCCACATATAGTGCGGTGGCAAAAGTAAACAATGCAAAGGGATGAGCAAAAATTTATTTCATCTTCAATTAATGGGTAGTTAAAAGCCTATTTAACCGCTCGCATCTATTTAAATAGGAAATTGCTGCTTACCGTTTTAAGCTTTGGTTTTGCCATGATTTAATGCTCAATGAAGGCAATGGTTTTTGTTTCAAGCCCCATGTATTGGTAAATTAATGCAGAAACTTGAAATCTATTGGAGTTGAACTATACCGTAATTCCATTTACAATACGTGTTTCCATTTTAAACCTAATACTACAGTTGTGGCTTTCAGTGTTTGCCAGCTTGCTTAAAGTTAGTATGAATAATAGTAAAGAATGCGGTAAAAATACTAGGGTTTGCGGCTACAATGGTTTTGCCAAATAAGTAGGCGTTATCTCCATTAAAAGTAGTTACTCTTCCTCCTGCTTGTTTGATAATGTAAGCGCCACCAGCAACATCCCATGGGTGCAATCCATATTCAAAAAAACCTTCAAATTTTCCACAAGCCACATAGGCTAAATCAATGGCAGCACTCCCAAGCCTACGTAAGCCATGGGTGTGTTGCATTAGTTCTTTAAGCACATTCATGTAATTTTCCATGCCATCAAAATCGTAATAGGGAAATCCAGTAGCCAATAAACTTGTTCTAAGATTTTTGTTTTCCGAAACCCTAATTGCTTTTCCATTGCAGTAGGCTCCTGTTTCATCAGCATAATACATGCTATCATTGCACACGTCATACACAATACCGAGCAAGGTTTCATCTCCTTTTTGCAAAGCTATACTTATGGCAAAAACCGGTATGCCATGCATAAAATTGGTGGTCCCGTCTAAGGGGTCTATTATCCAATTCAACTCATCCGAAACCTTGGTTATAGTGTTTTCTTCTGTAATAAATCCGGCTTCTGGCAGTAATTTGCCTAACCCTTCAACCAACATTTTTTCTGCAGTTATATCCACATAGCTCACCAATTGGTTGGGCGATTTTACTTCGATGGCCTTTTGGTTAAAGGTTTTGAATTCTTTTAAAAGGTAGTTCCCGGTTTGTTTGGCTATAGCAAGTGTTTGGTTGGTGAGTGGTAGGATTGGCATCAAGCAAAAGTAAGGGTTTTGCCCATGGATTTGGTAAAATTAGCAATATCATATACAATGGGTTTTGATTTGCCAGATGCGTAGTTAGAAAATTTGATGAAAGTATTGGAAGAGGTGTACTTAAATTTAAGATGCGATGAATCCTGTAAATTAAATAAACGAGGGTAACAAAGTTTGAAATAAGAAACGGTGTGTGCCGTTTTTGCCAATAAATACGAAAAAGTACTAAAGGAAGTGCTTAGGTTCCCTATTAAGGATCGGTCGATAATGGAATCTTGAAAAAAATACCGCCCAAGTCCATTGAGCCTTTTTTGATTAATTAGGGTGCCTGATGGTTGAAAAGATAGTTGAAGTCCATTGTTAAACCCATCTGCATCATAGTTATTCATATTATTTCCTCGCGAATGGGCTAATACTTCAAGATAGGGTTTTGGACCAATTGAACTTAAAAAGGGAGTTAAAAACGTTGCCGAAGACGATCCACCATACATGGTTAAGCTCCAACCTTCGCCTTCGGTATACTCACTTTTAAAACCTTCAGCCGAAAATCCGAGTCCATCCCAAAAGGTTCCGTTTTTTTTGTACCAAATAGCTTGTTCGTAATTAAAATAAGGATCGGCCGTTTTTGAGCTAAAGTCCTTGTCGTTATTTACCGATACTCTCTTACCCGTAGCGGAGGAAGAAAAAGTTAAAAAATAAAGAGAGGTGTCTGAGTACAGACTCATGTATTGATGCGGTTGTTCCGAAGGATTTGGATACAAGGGTGCATCCAATTTTCCATCGTTATATGTTCCGTAAAATTCTATATAATCTGTATTGTCAAATTTAAAGTCTGATTCGCCACTCACTATAATTGGTTGCTCCTTGCCATTTACCCATAGTTGAATATTTTGAGGATTTACTGAGCTTACAGGAAAGCCTATAGATTGTAAGGTGTTATAATTAATTCGATAAATACCTTCTTTGCCAATTTTTATTTTGTAATAATCTTGGGTAAAAGTAATCCATTCGTTGCCATAGCTTTGGGTATATGCAACGGTTTTAAGGATTAAAAGAAAACTAAGTAATACAAAACGCTTCAATCGAAATTAAATTTAGAACATTAATGAACTAATTTACATGCAATAATAATCAATGTTTGCCGAATATACGCAAATGTAGTACCCCTGGTTTCATTACTTAATTGTAGAATATTTTTTTAGAACAGATGAAAAACTTGAGTAATGCTGCATTAATTTTGAATCCATTAATTTGAACGTAAAATGAACAAAGTTGTTAGGAGTGCTGATGAGGCTTTAAACGATGTAGCCAATGGAATGACCTTACTCATTGGAGGGTTTGGCTTGTGCGGAATTCCCGAAAATTGTATTGCGGCACTCGTCAAAAAAGGCGTTACTGATTTAACCTGCATAAGTAATAATGCTGGCGTAGATGATTTTGGAATAGGCCTTATGCTAGCGCAAAAACAGGTAAAGAAAATGGTTTCAAGTTATGTTGGTGAAAATGCTGAGTTTGAGCGCCAAATGTTAAGTGGAGAGCTGGAAGTAGAATTAATACCTCAGGGCACTTTAGCCACTAGAGCAATGGCAGCAGGATACGGCATGCCGGTAATTTATACACCTGCCGGCGTAGGAACCGAGGTGGCCATAGGGAAAGAAACCCGCGATTTTGATGGAAAAACTTATTTGATGGAATATGCCTTTAAAGCCGATTTTGCTCTTGTAAAAGCTTGGAAAGGAGACACTCAAGGGAATTTAATTTTTAGGGCAACATCTCGAAATTTTAACCCTTTGATGGCAATGGCCGGTAAATACACAATAGCCGAAGTAGAAGAATTAGTTCCCGCCGGAGAATTAGATCCTGACCATATTCACACACCCGGAATTTATGTGAATTGTATTTTTCAGGGCAAGGATTATGAAAAGAGGATTGAGCAAAGGACAGTTAATTTGAAAATTTAAAAATGTGTCGGATGGAAGTAAGAATGAATCAATGGTTTAACATTTTATAAATAGCGAATTGGAATTATGCAATACAATAAAAAAAATTTCATTGTAGAGAAGAGCTTAAATTTTGCGCTTCAAATAATTGAATTCTGTGAATTGTTGGATAGAAAAAAGAAGTTTATACTATCAAATCAACTTTTAAAATCAGGCACTTCGATTGGCGCAAATGTTCGAGAAGCTCAAAATGCAGAAAGTGCCATCGATTTTATCCATAAACTTAAAATAGCCGCTAAAGAAGCTGATGAAACGCAATATTGGTTGCTTTTATGTAAGCGTTCAAAAAACTATCCAAATTGTGAGACCCTTCTATTAGATATTTAAGAAGTCATTAAAATTTTATCTAAAATAATTTCAACTACAAAGACAAGACACAAAAACCAATTATAAACGCATTTTCAAATTCACAAACTCCCAAATTATCAAATTCACAAACTCCCAAATTATCAAATTACCAAATTATCAAATTAACCCATGCTCGATAAAAACCAAATAGCAAAAGTAATAGCCCGTGAATTAAAGGATGGCTATTATGTAAATTTAGGAATAGGAATTCCAACCCTTGTGGCCAATTATATTCCCGAAGGGGTAAACGTAGTTCTTCAATCGGAGAACGGATTGTTGGGAATGGGGCCTTTCCCAATGGAAGGCGAAGA
>CANMPY010000056.1 GCA_947499775.1 Bacteroidota bacterium
AAAAGGCAAAAATGGAAATGATAGCATTTATAGTAACGATTGGTATCGCTATACCGATTTCACCAAAAAAGATTCTACTATTATTTCTCAATCCCTCCATTGGAGAAGCAAGAGCCAAGCTGGATGGGATACGCTAAAACAAGCTAATCCAAATAAATTTAGCGGCTTAAAAGTTACACCTGGTGTATACCGCCATGTATACCGAAAATCGAATCGTTATTTCCCAACCTTCCAACTTCGAAACACAGAAGGTTGTTTCCAACCGCGTAATAAAGAAGTAGATGTTGGATTCTACTGGAATTGGACATACTCTGATACCATTGTTTGCCATGGCAACACTGATATTGTATTGAGAGATAGTATTCATTACTTTGCTTACGAAGATCCTTTCGTATGGCTTAATCCTACAGCTTATTGGAAAGATGCCAAGCGTTTCCTAGCTCAACGTGAAACTAAGAAAATAGACTTTAATGAGCACGATGACTCAACTAAAGCTAATAAGTTTGGTGTTACAGGACTTGGTATACCTCCATTTGCATGGCGATATGACGATCCAGGAATTTATACCATCCGTATAGCCATGAAAGATAGCTCAGGTTGTGTAGATACTGCCCGTCAAAAAGTTTATGTTACAGGCGTACATGCTGGTTT
This sequence comes from Bacteroidota bacterium, assembly GCA_947499775.1. Taxonomy (GTDB): domain Bacteria; phylum Bacteroidota; class Bacteroidia; order NS11-12g; family UBA9320; genus JABWCE01. Next base: position 652 of record CANMPY010000056.1, read on the forward strand.
CAAAATATTAAACCCAGGCGCAAGTTGTAAAAACATTATATCGTTCTACGATACAAGTATTCTTGTTGATCCTTGCTTAGCTGCAAAAGGAAAACCTTGCGATAATATTATCGAATACACTTGGGATTTTGGAGATGGCAAGCAACAAAGTAAGCTACAACACCCATCGCATGACTTTACTTCAAACGGCTACTTTACCATTCGCTTAAAGGTGAGAACTAAATTAGGTTGTATTGACAGCGCTAGTATGGTATTCTTTATAGCTGGGCCACAACCTTACTTTAACCCGATAGGCGATACAATAATATGTGTTGGCGATTCAGTAATGTTTGATAACTTAAGTAAAGATCCATTATTTGAACCTAAATGGGAATGGGATTTTGGTGATGGACAGGTTCAAAGTGATAGTGGTTTACGAAAAATCATAGGACACCGTTACAGCAAACCAGGTAATTATGAGGTATATTTAACACAGTTCGACAAGTTGAATGGAACTAACATCCGTTGCTCAGAAATATATCCAGATACAAGCGCCGAAGTATTAATCAAAATTAAACGTATCATAAAAGTGAAACCGGTAGCCCCAGCTAACTTTACGATAGCACCAAACGATACAATTTGTCCAAATGCAACCATCGACTTTTTAGCTGAATCAGATCCGATATATACCCGTTGGAGTTGGAAGTTTGGAACTGGAGATACTTTGTTTACAATTGATAGTACCGTTAAATACACCTATGCAAAAACAGGGAAATACACGGTTACCATGATTCCAGATTACGATACACCTGAATTCCATAAATGCCTTGACACCATTAAAAAAGACATAATTGTTTTAGATGTAAAAGCCGATTTCACTATTGATGAAACAACCAACCCAAGTTTCTGTTTCAAAAATGCATCTGTTGGGGCGGTTAAATACGAATGGATTGTTAAAGATCCAGGAGTATTCACAAAAGGAACTGCTACCGATTTTGAACCATGTTACCAATGGAACGATACTGGCTGCCATAAAGTAACCTTAGTTGCTACCAACGAAATTGGATGTACCGATACAACCGAACAAACTGTTTGTTCAACTTTTGTGGCGGTATTTATTCCTTACAATGTATTTACTCCAGAACCTAAAGATTTATTTAATGATGAATTTAGAGTAAAAGCAGAGGGCTTAGAAACATTTGATATTTCCATTTACAACCGTTGGGGAGAAGTGGTATTCGAAAGTAAAGATCCCGCATTCAGATGGAATGGAAAAGTTAAGAATACCGGAGCAGATTGCCCAGAGGGAACCTACTTCTATTTGATAAACTTTAAAATTATTAAAAAACCACTCAACGTTGGAAAAGGAGATTTACCTGCTAAAGATGATAGACCTATCAGTGGTACAGTAACTCTGATAAGAGGTAAATAATCTTTTGAACCTCTATTAAACAAAAAAAGACCCGTTTGAATTTATCAGACGGGTCTTTTTTTTATACACTTTAAACAAAAAAGTTGCATACCACAAAATTTTATAGTTGGTTTGTTCACGATTGACACTTTCACATTTGCCTATTTCAATTGATAGAGCGATTATTAAATTTAGCATAAAAACCCTCCCTGAAAAATATGAAAGCCATAATACCTGTTGCTGGAATTGGAAGCCGACTTCGACCGCATACCCATACCCAACCTAAATCATTAATCCCTGTTGCTGGCAAACCAATTTTAGCTCACATAGTAGATAGCTTAATTGAAGTAGGTATTAATGAATACGTTTTCATAATTGGCTATCTAGGTGATAAGATTGAACAATATATTTCAACAACCTATCCAGATATCCGCAGTTTTTTTGTAGTACAAACCGATGGCAAAGGAACCGGTCATGCTATTTGGCTTGCTCAAGATTTATTAAAAGATAACGAACCTGTTTTTATTGTTTTTGGTGATACTATAATTCAAGCCGATTTGAAACAAATTGCCACTTCAACAAAATCTTTATTGGGGGTAAAAAAGGTAAACGACCCTCGCGAATTTGGAGTTGCCGAAATAGATGATTCAGGATTAATACAGCGTTTGGTTGAAAAACCAAATATTCCAAAATCAAATCAAGCTTTGGTTGGAATTTATAAAATTTGCGAAACCAAACAGTTAAAACAAGCTTTAAATTATAATATTGAAAATAGCATACTAACCCGTGGCGAATATCAATTAACCGATGCCCTTATGCACATGATAAAAACGGGAATAAAAATGTATGCCTATGATGTAGACGGTTGGTTTGATTGTGGTAAAAAAGACATTCTTTTAGAAACCAATGCCATATTGCTTAAAGGTAAAGAATATGTTAGAGCCGTGTCGTCCGATTACGAAAGCACCATCATTGTTGATCCGGTATATATTGGAAAGCATTCAAAAATTTCAAATTCTATTATTGGTCCTAATGTATCTATTGGCGATAATGTTATTGTGGATTATTCCATTATACGAAATTCAATTATCGGGCCCCATTCTCATCTCGATAACGCAAACCTCGTAAACAGTGTAATTGGAAATGATGCCAGTTTACATGGCATTTCGCTAAGCTTAAATTTGGGCGATAATACAGAAATTAACTTTGGTTAATTTAAGCCCATTCCGGAAATTGAATAGGATTATATTGGCTCATTAAGTTGTAAAGTTTTATAAAAACCTCATCAACATTTGGCTTCGAAAAATAATCCCCATCAGTACCATAAGCCGGCCTATGTTCTTTAGAAGCTATGGTTACAGGCTCGGCATCCAAATAACAATATCCAGACTGAACTTCTAACACGTGCTGCATCATATAGGCAGTAGCTCCACCTGGAACATCCTCATCCAAAAACACAACCTTGTTGGTTTTCTTAACTGATTGAACTAAGCTGTGATTGACATCAAAAGGCAATAAGGTTTGTATATCGATAAGCTCAACCGAAATGCCATGTTTTTCAAGTTCAATACAAGCATCAAAGGCAATTCTACAACTGCTACCGTATGTAATTAAAGTTATATCCTTACCTTCTCGTAATATTTCGGGTACGCCTAATGGCAATGAAAATTCTCCAATATTATCGGGCAACTTTTCTTTTAGTCTATAGCCATTAAGGCATTCAATAACTAAGGCCGGCTCATCACTTTTTAATAATGTATTATAAAACCCTGAGGCTTGAGTCATGTTTCGAGGTACAAGTACATGAATGCCTCTAATCGCATTTAAAATCATACCCATTGGCGAACCACTGTGCCAAACCCCTTCGAGACGATGCCCGCGGGTGCGAATTATTACTGGGGCTTTTTGTCCGCCCATCGTTCGATATTGAAGAGTAGCTAAGTCGTCGCTCATTATTTGAATGGCATACAATAAATAGTCTAAATATTGAATCTCGGCAATCGGCCTTAAGCCTCGCATGGCTAATCCAATGGCTTGCCCAACAATACTCAATTCTCTAATCCCAGTATCAACAACGCGCAATTCCCCATATTTTTCTTGCATACCGGCCAAACCTTGATTTACATCGCCAATTTTACCAACGTCTTCACCAAAGGCAATTACCCTATTGTCGCGAGCCAATGCTGCATCAAAACACGCTTGAACAATTTCTCTACCATCAACCGAAGGCGATGCATCACTATAAACCGGAGCAATTGATGGTATTTTTAAAGCCGAACTGCTGCTTTGACTTAATACATTTGAATTATATCTAAATTGTCCATCCTCATTCAACGATTGCAACCAATTTAAAACATCAATACGCTGCTTGTTTTTGTCATTTAGGGTAAGCCTCAATGCACTATTTATCGCACTTAAAATTTCCTTTCGGTTTATTTCGGTCTGTTTTTTTAAATGTTCAATTAAGGATAAAATCTCTTCCTTATTAGTAACCGAATCAGCAAGATTTTCTAAAATTACTACCGTTTTGTCCCTATCGTCTAATAGGGGTTGAAGAAATGCATTCCAAGCCGCTTTTTGTTCCAACTTCACAAAACCTATAGCTTCTTCTTCGATAAAATTCAATTCTTCGCTGGTAGCTATTCCTGACTTAACCATCCATTCCCTCATTTTATGGATACAGTCATTTTCAATTTCCCAGTCTAATCTTTCTTTCGATTTATACCTTTCATGCGAACCCGACGTGGAATGCCCCTGAGGTTGGGTCATTTCAGTTACATGGATTATGACAGGAGTATGTATGTCGCGACACAGTTTGGTTGCTTTCTGATAGGTTTTTATTAATGCTGGATAATCCCACCCTTTGACCGTAAATAACTCATACCCCTTTCCATTTTCATCCGTTTGAAACCCACTTAATATTGAGCTTAGATTTTCTTTCGTGGTTTGATATTTAGCATGAACTGATATTCCATACTCATCGTCCCAAATGCTTATCAGCATAGGCACTTGCAAAACACCTCCCGCATTGACTACTTCCCAAAAACCACCTTCGCTTGTACTTGCATTTCCAATTGTTCCAAAGGCTATTTCATTTCCGTTAATAGAAAAATCAGAATAATCATGCAAAATATTATTTTCTCTATAAAGTTTTGAGGCATAAGCCAACCCTAATAATCGCGGCATTTGACCAGCCGTAGGTGATATGTCGGCTGACGAATTGTAATTATTGGTTTGCGATTTCCATGACCCATCTTCATTTAATAAACGTGTTCCAAAGTGGCCGTTCATACTCCTACCAGCCGAACATGGTTCGCGGGTTACGTCTGGATCTGCATAAAGTTGAGCAAAAAATTCACGAATGGAGCTCATGCCTTTAGCAAACATGAAAGTTTGATCGCGATAATATCCCGAGCGAAAATCTCCTTTATTAAAAAATTTTGCCATGGCTAATTGAGCCACTTCTTTTCCATCTCCAAAAATACCAAACTTAGCTTTCCCGGTTAATACTTCCTTGCGACCCAACAGACTTGCTTGCCTGCTTTGAAAAGCAATTTTATAATCTGTTAATACTTCGCTTTTGAAATCTTCACGTGTCATGGCGACATTTCCTGTAGCAGTTTGACTCATAATGGGGCAAAGATAATTCAAAGCCCGCTAACCCCCAAAGAATGAATTGGGTTCATCCGTTTTATTATTAGTACAAATAAAATAGGATTATAGGATGTTTTACCTCTAATTCGTGTTGCTCATTATAGGGCATAGCCTTATTTTTGAAACATCAAATTTTTCAATTCTATTATAAAATTCTGCAACACATTTAGTCTGAACATAGTTTTAGGCTGCCTGAGTTGCTCCATGTTTTTTTTAGAGCCCAATTCATTAAGCGGCAATAAATTAGATTATCTAATTCTACTATGCTGTGCGGTATGGGTAATATATACTTTCGATCATATTCTAGATGGGAAAAAACATAATGGTCAATCGGGCATTTTAAGGTATGATCAAAATTTTAACTCCCACCGCACCCTCATTCCAATCTGTTGCCTGGTATCGGCCTATGCACTTTGGCTAGTTTACATAAACAGATCTACTGTATTTGTTAATAATGGCTTAATGCTGCTACCCGTGCTTTCAATTTATTTTTTTTTAAAATTTAACAACAAGCTGAAATCCATACTCAAAATGGTAATTGTTTCGATTATTGTATCTACTGTAATTGTAAATCTATACTATTCCGATTTTTATGCATTACTTAAGTTAGAGTGGATTATTATGGCGCTTCTTGTATTGTTAAATCAATTATTGTTAAATTATTTCGAAAGCGCCAAATCCATTGAAAACATTGAAAACCCAATCAATGAAAATTACCTTCACTTAGCCAAGCGAATCTTTATTTGGATTGTTTTGGTTTTGATGGCGGCTACCTTTCTCAATACTGATTCTTGGCCATTTACCCTTTCGCTATTAAGCGTAGCCTTGTTTTTGAGGGTAATTTTATATTATGAAAAATGGTTTTCACTGAAAGATAGATTCCGTTTTTGGGCTGATTTTAGTTTTGTACTTCTTTGGCCTGTCTTAAAAATATTCCACGCCATTTTAGGTTTAGTGAATTAGGGCGCATCGCTATTTCAGCAAATAAATACCCCAGAGCCAATATGAATAAATGGCTCTTAAAATTTGGACGTTTTTTTTGATACCAACTTGATAATGTTATTAAAAATAGCAAATTCGAATCCTTCAAAGCCATTACCTTTGGGCCACTAAATATTAAATACCATTAGGAGATGAATAGCAATGAATTGCATAAGCAAATAGGACAATTACTGGGAAACCTTAAAGACCTTAATACACGATTATTGGAAAATGAAGGGGCTTACTCCCAAGCCGAAATTGACGAATTCAAATCCAATACCTTAGAATTATACGACACCATTCATCGCTTGCAATTGGAAAATTGGATACCTCCTATATCCGTTGCCGAAAAAGAGATTGAATCTGTAGAAGTTGTGAGCATCCCTGAAGTAATAGATATAATTGAGGTAACAGAAATTCAAACACCAATCGCTGATAGTGAAGAAATAAAAATACCAGTTAGTGAAATAAAAATGCCATCCAACTTTGATGCACCAAAGTTTGTGCCAGTTATTGAAAAACCTACTCCTGTAGCTGAAACTCCCAAGCAGGCTAAACCTACCGAAAAAAGTATTTTAGATAAAATAAACGAATCCCAATCAAAAAATTCACTTCACGAAATACTTGTGTCTACCTCCGATTCTGATGGATGGTCGGATCGATTTACTAATTCTAAAATAAATAAAATTAAAGATGCCATCGACATTAGTAAACGATTCGAAATTCAATCCAACTTATTTGGTGGCGACACGCATTCATATGTTACTTTTATAAATGCAATTGAATCGGCCGATGGACTTGAATCAGCTTTAGAGCACTTTAAAGAAGTGGCCATCCGATACCATTGGAACGCAGAAGCTGAATTGGTAATGGAACTCAAAAGTTTTATTTATCGAAAATATTAATCCCAAATAAAGCATTTCTATTTTTTAATTCCCATTTTTAATACGACTTTAGCATGTCTAATGCCAAAGTATGTCGGTATTAAAACAACTGCCTTTTGTTAAGCTGCTGTTTCCAACAGTTATCGGTATTACTACAACTATTCTATTTCCACCTATAGGCCAATATTCCACTGGCATTTTAGCTTTTTTTACACTTCTCTTCTTTATTTTTACTTTAATACGAATCAATAAATGGGCTTATTTATTAGCTAGCGTGTGCGTGTATTTTCTTTTTTTTGGGATTGGAAGTTGGCTGACTTACGGTACCCACTATTCAAAAAAAGTGAAGGATCAAAATCACATTGGGCTGCAAGGTCTCTACTTAATCCAAATTAAGGAACCCCCTCAAGAAAAAACGAAATCACATAAACTCACGGCTAAAATCATAGGCCGAATTGATAAAAATAATCACCTTATTATATCGGGAGAGTCTGTTTTGATTTATCTAGGAAAGAAAAAGATAGCACCTAAACTTGGCGATCTTTATATTACCAAGTGTATTTTTAAGCCAATACCCAAGCCCGAAAATCCGTATCAGTTTAATTATAAACAATTTTTAAGCTATCAAGGCATACACATGCAGGCCTTTATTGGCAATACTAGCCCTTTTATTTTTACTGGAATTAATAAAGCGCCAATCCTTAAAAAAATGGCAAATAATGGCAGCCTTTATCTTAAAAATCTTTATCGCACTTCTATAAAAGATAGCGCTGCTTTGGGCGTAATTGAAGCTTTAATTTTTGGATACAAGGATGACTTACCAAAAGACATAATCAACTCCTACTCACGAACTGGCACTCTGCATGTGCTCGCCGTATCTGGACTTCATGTAGCCATTGTGTTTTTAATGCTCGCTCAATGCCTTTGGTTTTTGGACAAATGGCGTTATGGAATATGGCTCAAAACAATTCTAG
>CANMPY010000057.1 GCA_947499775.1 Bacteroidota bacterium
GGAATGAATTAGTATCAGTTCAACCATTATTAATACAAAGCCGATTTGGATTTGATAATTTAGGATTATCTAAACAAAATACACTCAATAACGATTTTAATATCAATATAAAACTTTAATAATCAAAAAATGAAAACAAAACATTTATTACTCGCATTCTTATTTATTTCCTTACATGCATCGGCGCAATTGCCTGGAAATGTGCCTACTAATGGACTTGTTGGCTTTTGGCCTTTTAATGGCAATGCCAATGACGAAAGCGGGAATGGTACCAATATGAGTTTGACTGGTGCAGCTTTAACATCTGATAGAAAATCCATTAGTAATAAGGCTTATTTTTTTAATGGAACTTCTGATTATATGGTCGATGAAACACCAAGCTTTTTATTTGGGGAAGACTCTATTTTCACAATTAATACATGGACAAATTTTTCAACATTAAATGGAAAAGGCGAAATCGCAACTAGTTTAAATTTAAATTCAGGCAATTTCGTTTGGGTGTTAGATTATTACGATGGCTATCTTAGATTTGGGGCTGCTAATCAACAAGGTAAATGGCATTTGGCATATTATTCTATCAATAATTTGCAAACTAACCAATGGTATAATATATCAGCAGAATATAATAATGGTGTAATCAAATTATATCTGAACAACGATTTGGTCAGTACGCAATCATATACTAAATCAGGTGCCAAAACATCATTACTCCCTTTTTCATTTGGTGCAATTCATCATTCTAGTACGAATAAATTCAACTACTATAATGGCAAAATAGACGACATCGGTATATGGAACCGCGCTTTAACACAACAAGAAATTACAGATTTATACATGGGTTGCCAGTTATCAATAAACACCCAACCAATAAATCAAACAATAAATTTTAATAATAACGCACGATTTATAGTTAGTTGTTCAGATGCTAATACAAGTTATCAATGGCAAACCGACAAGGGGACCGGGTTTAAAAATATTAGCAATGCCGGGCAATATAGCGGAGCAAGCAACGACACGCTAACTGTAATGAATGTAAACATGAGCAATAATAACCAAAAGTTTCGTTGTGTGCTTAGCTACGGTTCTTGCAAAGATACCACCGACATTGCCATTTTAACTGTTTGTGGATCTCTAACTGTTGAGCCTTTGAATAAAACACCCAAACTCAATTCAAGCACCCATTTTAATGCCGCATCTTCCGATGCCAACGCCAGCTACCAATGGCAAAGTGATATGGGTTTTGGATTCCAAAATTTAAGCAATGCAGGCCAGTATAGCGGCACAACCAACGACACTCTTACCATTAAGAATGTGAGTATGAGCAATACTAACCAAAAGTTTCGCTGTGTGCATAGCTCGGGTTCATGCACTGATACTACCGGCATTGCCATCTTAACCGTTTGTGGATTACTTACCACTCAACCTGTAAATGCAAGTGTAAAATTTTTAGAAACCACTCAATTTACTGCAAACTCATCCGACGCCAATGCCACCTACCAATGGCAAACTGACATGGGAATTGGGTTTAAAAACATAAGCGATACAGGGCAATACATTGGTTCAACTAACAATACCCTTATCATAAAGAATGTGAACATGAGCAATACTAACCAAAAGTTTCGCTGTGTGCTTATTTCCGGCTCTTGCACAGATACTACCTGGATTGCCATTTTAACAGTTTGTGGTTCACTTACCACTCAACCTATAAATACAAGCGTTAAATTTTCAGAAACCACTTATTTTACTACAAACTCATCCGACGCCAATGCTACCTACCAATGGCAAACCGACATGGGAACCGGATTTAAAAACATAAGCGATGCGGGGCAATACAGTGGTTCAATTAAAAATACCCTTATTATTAAGAATGTGAACATGAGCAATACTAACCAAAAGTTTCGCTGTGTGCTTATTTCCGGCTCTTGCACAGATACTACCGGTATTGCCATTTTAACAGTTTGTGGCTCCCTTAGCGCTCAACCCGTTAATTCCAGCGTAAAATTTTCAGAAACCGCTCAATTTAACGCAAACTCATCCGACGCCAATGCCACATATCAATGGCAAAGCGATATCGGTTTTGGTTTCCAAAATTTGAGCAACGCAGGCCAGTATATCGGCACAGGTACGAAAACACTAACCGTAGCCAATGTTTCCTTTGGCAATCAAAATCAAAAATTTAGGATGATTTCACTTTCGGGAACTTGCTTAGATACCTCTGCTATAGCGGTGCTCACTGTTTTTGATAATTCAGGCGTGGAGGAAAATGAATTAAAACCTGGGATAGCTATATATCCCAACCCCACCTATAGCCATATTACCATTTCTGTTAATCAACGCCTTGTGGGGGCATCGTTCACCTTGTATAACCCCGTGGGAAAAATGGTTTATTCAGGCAAGCTGAGCTCTGAAAATACCCATGTTGATTTGAGTAGCTTGGCATCTGGCATTTATTTCTTGAGCCTTAATGAAGAAAAAAGAATACTCCATCGCATACAAAAATTTTAAGAAAAACTGGGAATAAAAGCATAAAAAAATAAGTATTATGATAAAAAATAACTGTATCCCGATCCAAAGTACCTCGCGACTGTATTTAGATATAATAGAAAGTGGTATATTAGAATTTACAAGATTAGACCTATTACAAGCATTTGGCAACAAATATGCACAAGCTACATATTGTACATTTCCTCCTAAACATTGTTGTGATGGAAATTGTAATGACTGGAAAAACAAAAGAGGTTATGTAATTTACTTTTGTAGAATTAGCAGAGGGAGATATCGAGTTATCTGCAATCGCATTTGTCCTACGGATAAAGAATAAATTATAAAACACCTTATGTAGTATTTTTGTGCTATTGGGTTGCACTTGTTGCTTGAATCTGTCCTTTAAGCACATAGTAAACCTTGATAGAATTAAGGGCTACAATTCTGTTAATTTAAAACTTGGATACTCGATGATTGAAATTAGAAGCCCAAAAGATTTAGTAAATTATGGAAACGACTAAAAAAGAAAAGAAGTTTGACGCGGTAAAAATGATGAGAGATATCAGGGATATTATTAGCTCTGAAACACAAAATATGTCATTTGATGAATTAAAGGTGTATATCAAACAAAAGCTTGCAGAAAACAAAACCAAACCACTATAAAAATGCTATAGAAATTGATTTAATGCATACGCGATATGCGGCGCGATAGCCTCGAATGAGACATTAATACCTCGTAGCGCTTAGCATAACGGTTACAGGTGTCTCGTCCTAAAATAGGTTTACACATAAAAGTGTACCCGAATGAAGTCTTAATCTCTGCAAATCGCTATGGCCTAATAAATGAGTCGGTAGTTCATTGTTGCCCAATCCGAACTCTTAGCAAACAAAGGTTAAGGATCATATATGGATAAATTACCGAAACCGAAAAACAGGTAGAAATAATAGAAGCTTTATGTTTCCAACTTGGAATAGATCGAACATCGTTCCAACGGCTAAAAGCATAAAAAAAAGAAAGCTTTATAAAAAAAAAGCCAATCAGATAATCAATAAAATAACAGTATAAGACACGTATCTCGTTTTGAAAAACGCTTATTTTTTTTGGTAAACTTTATAAGTAAAATCGAATTCGTTTTTTTCGTTTTTATAATATTCTTTCGTTTCCGTGAGCTCCCAATCTGTATAATAAATGGGAGGGAAAAAAATATCGGCTTCCGGAAATTCAGCCTCTACGAAGGATACATATAGTTTGTCGGCCAAATCCATGGCGTACCCATACAGCTGTCCTCCCCCAATTATAAACGATTCATCATCTCCGGTACTTCTCGCTATTTCAACCGCATGGTTCAAATCTACCGCAAGGGTTATTCCTTCTATATCGATAAAACTTGAAGTAACCACAATATTAATTCGTCCCGGCAATGGCTTTCCAATAGATTCAAAGGTTTTTCGCCCCATTATTATGCAATGGCCCATGGTGAGTTGCTTAAATAATTGTAAATCATCACGCAATCGCCAAAGCAATGCATTATTTGCACCTAATTCATTATTTATGCCAATAGCCGCAATGATCGAAAGTTTTAAATCACGCTGGTTTAAGGGTTGAAAAGTATCGAAGTCGGTCATTAATTAAAGGTTCTACGAATGGTTATGATGCCGTAATTTTTATTCCGATGTAAGGTCGTATGTTACATTCAATTTTTGCCATTTTTCCAATACCGTTTTAAAATCTGAAGGTAATTCCGATTCAAAAAACATGGCTTCGTTGGTTGCTGGATGAATAAAGCCTAAAGTTTTGGCATGGAGTGCTTGGCGAGGTAATTTATTAAAACAATTCTCAACAAATTGTTTGTATTTACTAAAAACCACCCCTTTCAAAATTTTATTTCCGCCATAATGGGTATCGTTAAAAAGGGTATGCCCTATATGTTTTAAATGAACTCGTATTTGATGCGTTCTTCCTGTTTCCAACTTACATTCAATTAATGAAACGTAGGTTAGGTTTTGTAATACCCTAAAATGTGTAACCGCATGTTTACCCGTTTCGGGATTATCATATACTTTAAAAATTTTACGATCGCGCTCACTTCGTGCAATATTCCCGGTAATGGTACCTTCCTCTTCTTTAAATGTACCCCATACAATTGCATTATAAATGCGGCTTATGGTATGTTCTTTAAATTGAATAGCCAATTTATTCATGGCCATTTCTGTTTTGGCCACAATCATTAGCCCAGAGGTGTCCTTATCAATTCTATGAACAAGCCATGGGCGAATACTGCCTTCAGGAGCGCCTTTTTGAAAATGCCATGCTAAAGCATTAACCAAGGTTCCACTATAATTTCCATAACCCGGATGCGCTACCATTCCTGGTTTTTTATTAATAATGGCTAAATGATCATCCTCATATACTATTTCTAATGGAATATTTTCGGGTATAATTTCTAAATCACGAGGAGGTTCAAAGGCAATAACCACAATCTCATCTCCTGGTTTTACTTTATAACTCGATTTGGTTGTTTTATCATTAACCAAAACCTTCGAAGAATCAATACCCTCTTGAATCTTAACGCGTGTTACATTTTCAATTCTATCCATTAAGAATTTATCAATTCTTAACAAATCTTGTCCTTTATCTACAACAAACCGATGTAAAATATAAAAATCATCCGATACAGATTCGTCGGTATCGTGTTCGTCGTGGAATAGGTCAGAAGGAGTATTTAGCACAAATAATTCGTATTTTCGCGCTGCAAAATTAATCTTAAACATCCATATGATTACACACCATTCTTCATTAACCGATTTTACCTCACAATTAAAATTTGTTTTAGAAACCTACACTAATCATAATATTAAGGCTTCCGATTATTCAAATATCATTATTGGAGGATTAGGAGGGAGTGGAATTGGGGCTCAAATAACAAAAGCTTGGTTTTTTGACAAAATGCCTATTCCGCTCGAAACTATTTCTGATTACAGTATTCCGGCTTATGCCAATGCTAAGTCTATTGTAATTCTAAACTCTTATTCAGGCAATACTGAAGAAACCTTAAATCTGTTTAATGAAGCCAAAAGCAAAGGATGCACACTAATTTGCATTTCAAGTGGAGGCTCTCTATCTAACCTTGCTAATTCAAATCAGATAAAGCTTTATAATTTAGAGGAAGGATTCCAGCCTAGAATGACCATTGGGTATGGGTTATCCTTTTTGTTTTTGATTCTTGGCGAACTTGCACACCTAAACACAAGACCAGATTTGGAAGAGGTAATTGAAAAATTTGGCGAAATGCACACCTATCAATTAGACTCTGCACAAAGTATCTTTCGGTTTTTTAAAGCGTCCATCAAAAATAAATTTGTAATTGTAGCCGATAAATATTTTGCTCCTATTGCTACTCGATTTTGCCAACAATTAAATGAAAATGCAAAATTAGAAGCCTTTCTACATATTTTGCCAGAGGCCAACCACAACGTAATTGAATCTTACTATGGAAGGCTTCATACCAACTTTCTGTTTTTATATTGCGATCTAAATCAAAGAGTTCATGCTCGATTTGATTTTTTAACCTCCAAATTAGAACTCGACAATAATAAAGTATTGAATATGTACATCCCCGAATATTCAATTTTTAGTATATTCGATATTATCTATAGGTTAGATTGGGTTTCACTTTATTTAGGCGATGAGCATGGATACGATCCAATGCAAATAAAAAATATCATGGAGCTAAAGGAATACCTTTCAGAGCTCGAAATAATTGATGAAACCGAACTTTAAATGAATTAAATTGTAATCAAAAATACCAACTTCAAAAATTTTCAATTATAACGTATAGTTAGCGATGAATCTACGATTCTTAAACTTTTTTAACGGCAAACCAAAATTGGCTTCAGAACCTGATCGAAGCCATTGGGTCGATTTTCATTCCCATCTATTACCAGGTATTGATGACGGATGCAAAACCATAGAAGATTCCATCGAAAATATTCGCGAACTCCAGTATCAAGGTGTGAAGCGAATTATTACAACTCCGCATATTTTTAAAGAACTCTATCCCAATACTCCTGAAATAATTAGGGAGAAATTGATACATGTAAAAACAGCTCTAATCCAAAATAATATTTCCATAGAAATGGAAGCCGCTGCCGAATATTACTTGGATGAATGGTTTTGTCAAAATTTCCAAACAATGGATCTTTTGACATTTAAGGGAAATCATTTACTGGTTGAAACAAACTATATGGATAGGCCTCATTTTTTGGAACAAATATTTTTTGATTTACAAACGAGTGGTTATAAGGTTGTTTTTGCTCATCCCGAACGCTACAATTATTTGCTAAATAATTACGATGCCTTTCATAAATTATATGACAATGGCATACTTTTTCAATGCAATTTGCTTTCATTTACTGGCTACTATTCACCTCAAATTAAGAAAGCAGCGCATTATTTATTAAAAAATAAAATGATTTCGATGGTGGGTTCCGATATTCATAGAATTAACCATGCTCGAGTGATTACTGAATTTAAAAAAACTAAAGACTATCAGGCACTTATGAAATTAAATCTTCTTAATAATTCACTTTAATACTCCTTTAATGGCCAAAATAATATATACAACCATTAAAGTTATAGCATTATATCCATCCCCCAAAACCTTAAATGAAGTGTTGGTAAATTTATAATCATTATATCGATACATCAATTCATAATATTCTAAAATTAAATTAGGTTTGCAGCCTACCTCCATGGAGCAATTTCTCGTTTCGGCCCGTAAGTACCGCCCTGCCACTTTTGATACAGTAGTGGGACAGGATCATATAACCGAAACCTTACTAAACGAGATAAAACAAAACCGTTTGGCACAGGCTTTTCTGTTTACAGGGCCGCGAGGTGTGGGCAAAACAACCTGCGCTCGAATATTGGCGAGAGTTATAAATACAGACTCTAATCCATCAATAGATCCAAATTACGACTTTGCTTTTAATATTTTCGAACTAGATGCGGCTTCCAATAATTCGGTTGACGACATTCGCCAATTAGTTGATCAAGTAAGAATACCACCACAAATTGGAAGTTACAAAGTATATATTATTGATGAGGTTCATATGTTAAGTAGCAATGCCTTCAATGCATTTCTTAAAACCCTAGAAGAACCCCCACCCTATGCAATTTTCATATTAGCAACGACCGAAAGACATAAAATTTTACCAACTATCCTTTCACGTTGTCAGATTTTTAATTTCAAACGCATTGAACCTTCGGCTATCGTAACCCAACTAAAATCCATTTGTGAAAAGGAAGGAATAGTGGCCGACGAAAACGCCTTACACATTATTGCTATGAAAGCTGATGGGGGCTTACGCGACGCCCTATCAATGTTTGACCAAATGGTAAGTTTTAGCAAGGATAAAAAACTAACCTATGAGGGCGTTATTCAAAACCTCAACGTACTAGATTATAATTATTATTTTGATGTTACCGAAAACTTAAACAGTGCCAACTATAGCAATGTTCTAATAAAATTTGACGAGGTATTGACGAATGGATTTGATGGTCAATATTTTTTAAATGGCCTTGCCTCGCATTTTAGAGATTTATTGGTAGTTAAAAATACAGCTACGGCCTATTTAATTAGTGGCCCAAAACAAATGTTGGCCAACTATCAAAAACAAGCGGCTAATTTATCTTCTGGATTTTTACTCAATGCTATAAATATTTCCGATCAATTCGATCAAACCTATAAGGCAAGCCGAAACCAACGCTTGCATGTAGAATTGGCCTTAATTAAAATGGCAAATATTAATTCTGTCATTACTCTAGCTGAAGAACTTAAAAAAAAAAGCCTTGAGTTAACTATTGATGCTAAAGCAACTGTGCTTCAAGCAAAAAAAGACATTACTCCTTTACCATCTCCCGATTCAGGATCGAAACCACCCAACACTTTACGCATGGGCAAATTGGGAAATATGGTTAATAATCCTGCGGCATATAGTGCCAAAACAA